>NZ_JACARN010000019.1:0-186452 GCF_013386605.1 Pseudomonas sp. IPO3749
GCAAGCCCGCTCACCACAGCCACAACAAGCCCGCTCGCCACAGTAAAAGCCAGCCCCACGCTTTCCGGTTACTTGCCCGGCGTCAGGGTCAACCGGGTTTTCCCATACACCTTCTCGAAGTTCTGCGGCTGCATCGGGAAGCTCAGGTATTGCGCCTTAAGCGACGGGTCGATGCCATTGGCATAGTTCGGGCTGGCCGGGTTGCCGGACTGGCCGATGCCACCCTGGCCCATCATCGGCTCCACTTGGCCGAAGTCGACGATCATGCGCAGCGCCGGCACTTGGGTGGTGCGGAAGTCCTGGCCCCAGCTGTACGGCGCCGGGTTCAGGGTATTGTGGTCACCACCGGCGGCCAGCGGACCGCGAATCACCTGGCCGTTGGTGTTTTTCCAGGTGGTGGTGTGCAGCTTGCCCCACTGCCAGGCCTTGTGATCGGCGCCCAGCTGGCTGTCACCAGCCGTGATTGCGGCGGCCAGGCTACGGGCGAGGATCGCCGGTTTGTCTTCTTTCTGCGGGGTGCGCACGTCGTCCCAGAACGGGCTGTCTTCGCGGCCCAGCAAGTGGTCGGCCTGGGCGGCGTAGGACAGGTTGGCATTGCTGACAAACGCCTTCCAGCTGGCACTGTTTTCCGGGCCGAGTTCGTCGAGGAAGATCTGTTTGGTGCTTTCCTGCAGGAACAGTTCATAGATCGCCGCGTCGGCGGAGGTGGACACCAAACGGCCATCAAAGGCCATCAGGCGGCCCAGTGCTTCACGTGCCTTGGCCTGCTCAGCGGCTGGCAGCGCGTCAATCGCCTGCTTCAGCGGCTGGGCCATGCCTGGCGCCTGGAACATGGTCTTGAGCTTGGCGGCGAAGGTGGTGGTCTGGTCGTACTGCATGGCGATCACGCTGCGGCTGTCGTGCTTGCCGGCGTTGGCCAGTTGCGCCAGACGTTCGCTACGCTCCGGTGCATCCCAGGAGTTGGACAGCTGCATGCCATAACCACGCGGCGCGGTGCGTTGGTTGGCGGTGCCGATCCAGCCTTGGGCCGGGTCCTGGTCATACGGGTGCAGCATTGCGTCGGCGTAACCGTCCCAGTCAAATCGCGTGTCCCAGCCCGGCGACGGCAACAGGCCTTCGCCCTCGCGACGGTTGGGGAAGCGTCCGGTGACTTGCCAGCCAATGTTGCTGGCGTCGGCGAAGATCATGTTCAGCGCAATGGCGCGTATTTCGCGGGTGGCGTCCGAGGCCTTGCCGGCGTTTTTCGCACGGGAAAGGTCGAAGAACGCATCCAGGCTCTTGTCATCCTTGAAGTCGGCGGTTTGCAGCGCCAGGCCCAGGCCGGTGGTCAGCGCCTGGCTGCTGTTGAGCAGGGCGCCGTGGCGGGTTTCGTACACCACTTCGCGAATCGAGCGTTGGCCTTTGATGAAGAAGGTTTCGTTACGCACCCCGGCGGGTAACCATTTGCCGTTGTTCTCGTAGTACAACGCGCTGCCCTGGCGTCTGACTTTTTCCAGGAACAGGTCCTGGGTGTCGCCCTTGACCGTGCTCATGCTCCACGCGACGTTACCGTTGAAGCCGGACAACAGCGTCGGCAGGCCGGCAATAGAGGCGCCCACGGCCTGGTATTTTGGCGCACGGATCTGCACGTAGCTCCACGGCGACGGTGCTTGCGGCTGGGCGGCGAGGTCGCCGGCCAGCAGGCTTTTACCGCTGCGGCTGCGTTGCGGGCCGATGGCCCAGTTACTTGAGGTGGTCACTGCCAGCGAATTGAGGCTGCTCAGTTGCTGGCTGACCGCGTCCAGCCCGGCCAGGCCGGTGATCTGGCCCAGGTTCACGCCCTTGAGTTTCTCGGCCTCGGCCAACGGGATCGCTTCGTCCGGCGCACTAGGCGTGAGCCACGCGAGTTTGTCGACGCCGACTTTCTGCGCCAGCACCAGCGAGGCAATTTCTTCCTGCAGGTTGGCCGACTCGCTGAAATTCAGCAGGCAGAACAGCAGTGCCGAATCTTCCGGCTTCCAGTACTCGGGCTTGTAGCCGGTCTGGGCCAAGTCCGGCGGCAGCTTGTCGCGGTAGCGGAACAGGTAGGCGTTGACGCCACGCGCATACACTTCAAAGAAGCGCTTGAGGCGCGGGCTTGAGGCGTTGTACAGCTCGCCGGCGCTTTTTTTCAGGTTGACCGCGCGCATGAACCGGTCGACATCCAGCACCTCAGGCCCGGACATTTCTGCCAGGCGGCCCTGGGCCAGCAGGCGCAAGGTGACCATCTGGGTGATGCGGTCACTGGCGTGCACATAACCGAGGCTGAACAGCGCGTCATGGAAGGTGTTGCTTTCGATCAGCGGCATGCCCTGGGCATTGCGGCGCACAGAAACATTCTGTGCCAGGCCTTTGATCGGCTGCACGCCGGCGACCGGTGGCAGGGTGTCCTGGGTGCTCTGGAGCTGGCAACCGGCCAGGCTTAACGCACTGGCCACTGCCGCGGCAACGCCGAACCGGGGAAGAAAATGTGAGAGGGCTGGCGAGGCCATGGCAAAGCTCCTGCGGGGGTAGCGTCAGTAAAGGCGCTACGTTAGTGAGCGCGGCGAAACGACGCAAGCGGGAGTTTGGGTTAACCGTTAGATCTTGAGTCTTGCACAGAATAATGTGGGAGCGGGCTTGCTCGCGAAGGCAGAGTGTCAGTCACTGAATATGTCGACTGACAGATCGCCTTCGCGAGCAAGCCCGCTCCCACATTTGGATCGAGCAAGGCTTCAACTCAGGATTTAGGCGGGTTCACCTTCTGCACCAGCTCATACGCCCGGACTGTTGCCGGCCGTTCCTTGATGCTGTTGAACCAGCGATGCAGATGTGGGAAATCTTCCAGGCGCTGGCTCTGCCACTTGTGGGAAACAATCCACGGGTAGATGGCCATGTCGGCAATGCTGTAGGCCTCCCCTGCCACGAATGCACGGTCTGCCAAACGTCGGTCCAGCACGCCGTACAGGCGGGCGGTTTCGTCCACATAACGCTTGATCGCGTAGGGGATTTTTTCCGGTGCGAACTGGCTGAAGTGGTGATTCTGACCGGCCATCGGGCCCAGGCCGCCCATTTGCCAGAACAGCCATTGCAGCGCCTCCTGGCGACCGCGCAGGTCTTTTGGAAGGAACTCGCCGGTTTTTTCCGCGAGGTACAGCAGGATTGCACCGGATTCAAACAGCGAAATCGGCGCGCCGCCGTCGGTCGGGTTTTGATCGACGATGGCCGGAATGCGGTTGTTGGGAGCGATCTTCAGGAAGTCAGGCTTGAACTGGTCGCCCTGGCCGATGTTGATCGGATGCACCTTGTAGGGCAGGCCGGCTTCTTCCAGGAACAGCGATACTTTGTGACCGTTAGGGGTAGTCCAGTAATACAGGTCGATCATGAAGCTCTCCAAAAGTGGTGATGCTTGAGCGGATGCCTGTAGGTATAGGTAATGTTGGGTGTGCGAAAATTCAATGAAACATTTGCGCATACCCTTAGAAGCAAATCAAAAAGCGCCATCCACCAGCACCTGCAACGATTGCTGCGAACAGCGCTCGATGCGCGCCCGCACGCGATACACCTCGGCAAACAACAACGGGTTGAGCACCTCATCCGCCGCACCGCTGGCGTACAAACGTCCCTGGCGCAGCACGGCGATATGGTCGGCGAAGCGCGCAGCCAGGTTGATGTCGTGCAGCACCACCACGGCGATCAGGTTGTGTTCGCGCACCAGCCCGCGCACGCAGTCCATCACCTTCAGTTGGTAATTGAGGTCGAGTGCGCTGGTGGGTTCGTCCAGCAGCATCACCTGAGGACGACGGGCGATCAGTTGCGCGAGGCTGACCAGTTGGCGTTGGCCACCGGACAGTGTGCTTA
Organism: Pseudomonas sp. IPO3749; assembly: GCF_013386605.1. Taxonomy (NCBI): domain Bacteria; kingdom Pseudomonadati; phylum Pseudomonadota; class Gammaproteobacteria; order Pseudomonadales; family Pseudomonadaceae; genus Pseudomonas; species Pseudomonas sp. IPO3749. The sequence continues at coordinate 3,859 of NZ_JACARN010000019.1, forward strand.
ACAGTTGATCGGCCAAATGCGCGATGCCAATGCGCTGCAAGGCGTCGAAGGCTTCACGCAGGCACGCATCGCTGGACAAGGGAATGCCCTCGACATTCGCCACGCGCAGGGCGGCGATCACACTTTCCATCACGCTGAGGCTCAAGCCCGGCGGCAGGTTCTGCGGCATGTAGGTCACGCGTCGCGCACGTTCGGCGACGGACATGGCCGACAGGTCGAGGTCACCCAATCGTACAACGCCTTGCATCTTTTCCAGCCCGGCCACGGCACGCAACAGGGTGGACTTGCCGGCGCCATTGGGGCCGATCAGGGCGGTCAAACTGCCATGGGGCAGGGTGGGCAGGCTCAGGTCGTGCACGATCTGCCGGCGCCCGTAACTCACCTGGGCGTTGTGTACGCTCAAACCTTCGCTCATAACTGCCTCCCGCGCTTGAACACCAGCACCACAAAAATCGGCACGCCCACCAACGCGGTGACGATACCCACCGGCACGATCACACCGGGCATGATCAACTTGCTGGCAATCGACGACAGCGCCAGCAGCAACGCGCCGGTCAAAGCGCTGGCCGGCAACAGGAAACGTTGATCTTCACCCACCAGGATCCGCGCGATATGCGGACCGACCAGGCCGATAAATCCGATGGTGCCTACAAAGGCCACGGCGGTGGCCGACAGCAGGCTGATGCGTAGCAATGAGAAAAACCGTAGCCGCTTCACATCCACGCCAAAGCTTTGTGCGCGGTCCTCACCCATGCGCAACAGGGTCAGGCGCGGTGCGGCGGCAAAGGAAAACGGTATGACGACCGCCACCACCAGGGCCAGGATGCCGAGCTTTTCCCAGTTGGCCCGGGTCACGCTGCCCAGGGTCCAGAACACCAGTTGTTGCAGCACATCTTCGGTGGCAACCAGTTGCAGCAAGGCCACCACCGCGTTGCAGCTGAACACTAGGGCGATGCCGAACAGCACCAGGCTTTCCACTCCGGCGCCCCGCAGGCGCGACATGGCTTGCAGCAAAAACACCGAGGCAGCGGCGAAGATGAAGGCCGAGATGGAAATCGCCGTGTTGGCCGACACCCACAGCGTCGTCACCGGAAACACAATCACCAGCGATGCGCCCAACGCTGCCGCCGACGACACGCCCAGGGTGAACGGGCTCGCCAGCGGGTTGTTCAGGATCGCCTGCATCTCGGCCCCGGCCAGCGACAACGCGCAGCCCACCAGCACCGCCATCAGCGCGTAGGGCAGGCGCACGTTCCAGATGATCACCTGGTCGGTGGCGCTCAGATGCGACGGGTGCACAATCCCGTCAAGCAGCGCCAGCAGGCCCATGCCCGACGGGCCGCTGGCCAGGTCCACCAGAATGGCGCAGACCAGTGCGGTGCCGAGCAGGCCCAGCAGCCAGGTACGCCGCGCCAGCAGGCGGCGGTAGCCGTGGGTGGCGCTGGCGAGGTCGAGTGTCTGGGTGGTCATTTAGGGGTGTCGATCCAGTACGCACCCTGCAACGGCATCCCCAGGAACTGCGCGTTGATCTGCTCCATGGTCGCGTGCGGATCCAGCTTGGCGAACAGTTCTGGGTGCACCCATTTGGCCAGTGACTCAATCGCCAGCAGGTTGTACGGCGAGTTGTAGAAGTCATGCCACAGGCCGTGGGCATTGCCTTCGCGGATGGCGCGAAGGTTGGCGAATTCCGGGCGTGCCAGCACGCGGTCGAAGGCTTCACGCGCCTCGTCGTTGCTGACGCCAGCCCCCAGGATCAGCCCAGGCTTGTGGTTGCCGGTGGCGACATAAATATCCGGATCCGCTTTCAGCGCGTACTCCACACTGATATCCCCCAGCGCCCCCGGCACCACGTCGGCGGCGATGTTGCGCCCGCCCACCAGCTTGATCACTTCACCCATGCCGCTTTTGCCGGTGGTGTGCCCCGGCGCCTGCCAGGCCCCGGCCAGCAGTTCGAGGAACACACTCGGGCGCGGCCCCGCCGGCAAAGTGGCGACCGCATCGGTGATGACTTTGAGGTGCTGGTCATAGAAATCCAGGAACCCCTTGGCCTGGGTTTCACGCCCCAACGCCTGGCCCAGCGCGGTCATGCTGGTGTGGGTGCCCTGCACCGGATTGATGCGGAAGTCGACGAACAGCACGGGGATGCCGGCCTTGGCCAGCACGTCGGCGACCGGGCTGTGTTCGGTGGGGCCGTGGCCGGAAATGCTGAACACCGCCAGGTCAGGTTTCAGCGAGAGGATTTCCTCGGCGCTGACGCTTTGTTCCGACGCTTGGCCGATCAGCGGGATGTCTTTCACCGTGGGAAATTTCGCCACGTAGGCGTTATAGGTGTGCTGGTCCAGCAGCTTCAAATCGTTCTGCCAGCCGACGATGCGTTGGAACGGCGCGTCTCGGTCCAGCAGGGCAAACGCCGAGATCAACCGGCCTTCTCCGAGGACCACGCGTTTTACGTTGTCAGCCACTTCGACCTTGCGGCCCAGCACGTCGGTGACTTCATGGGCGGCAGCGGTTTCAGCGTGGCCGAGGACCAGGGCGCCGAACAGCACACCCAGCTTGAGCAGGTGACGGGGTTTCAACATGGCAGGGACTCCAGGTGAAGGCGGCGCATCAGACATCGCTCCAGCGCCGCAACAGGTTGTGGTAGGCGCCGCTCAGTTGCAGCAGCGCGTGGTGGTCGGCGTCGTGGGCGGTGAGGGTCTGGATGGCGACGTCCATGTCCAAGAGCAACTGGCGCTGGCTGTCTTCGCGCACCAGGCTTTCGATCCAGAAGAAACTCGCGATGCGTTCACCGCGGGTCACTGGGTTGATCTTGTGCAAGCTGCTGCCGGGGTAGATCAGCAGGTGCCCGGCGGGCAGCTTCACTGCGTGCTCGCCGAAGGTGTCGCGGATCACCAGTTCACCGCCGTCGTAGCTGGCCGGGTCGGCCAGGAACAGCGTGGCGGAGATGTCGGTGCGCACCCGCTCGCGCACGCCCTTGATGCCGCGAATGGCGTTGTCGATATGCCAGTCGAACGCTTCACCGCCGCTGTAGCGGTTGAACAGCGGCGGGTAGATGCGCTTGGGCAAGGCGGCCGACATGAACAGCGCGTTGTCCGACAGCCGCGCCAGAATTTGCTCGCCGATGCGCAGGGCCACTGGCGACTCTTCCGACAACTGTCGGTTGTTTTTCGCCATGGCCGAGCGCTGTCCGGCGGTCACCTTGCCGTCAACCCAGGGCTGATCGAGCAAGGTGACCACGGTGGTTTCGACTTCGCTGGCGCTGAGCAGCGCCGGGATTTCGATCAGCACGCTTCAGAACTCATAGTCGACGCTGGCGGTGAGGGTGCGCCCGGCACCTGGGATGCCGTAGAGCTGGAAGCCGTCGAGGGATGCGCCGACCTGGCTGTAATAGAACTTGTTGAACACGTTGTTGAGGTTGAGGTTGACCGTGGTGTCCTTGTTCACCTTGTATTGCGCGGCCAGGTTGCTCAGCCAGTAGCCGGGGGCTTTTTCGTGGTCGCGGGTGTAGATCGCGTACACACCGGACGGGCCATTGGCGTAGCTGCTGTTGTTGTTCAAGCCGCCGACGTACTTGTTGTCGGTGTAGCGGCGTCGGCCCACGTATTGCTCGCCGTAGCTGAGGCTCAGGGCGTCGGTGACGGCATAGGTGGTCCACAGGTTGGCGGTCAGGTCGGGGACGTTCTTGGCTTCGGCGCCTTTGTTGATGCCTTTGGTCTGTGTGCTCTTGAGTGCCGAGAACCCGCTGTAGGCGGTCCAGCGCGGGGTGATATTGCCTTGCAGGCCAAGTTCGATGCCGTCTACACGCTTGGCGGGCAGGGCACGTACCGGGGCGGATTCGCCGTCCTGGTATTCCCAGGCATTGTCCAGTTCGGTACGGAAGATCGCCGCCGTGACGTTGAGCCTGTCGTGGGCAATGTCCCACTTGGTGCCCAGTTCATAGGTCTTGGACTTGGCCGGGCTGTAGTTGCTGGTGCTGGCCGCGCCGTAGATCTGGTTGTTGGTCGATGCGCCCAGTGCCGACGGCTGCGCCGCTTCGCTGTAGGACACGTAGATACTGCCGTTGGGCAGCGGTTTGAACACCGCGCCAACCCGACCGCTGACGGCACCGTCAGTGCTGCTGATGCTGGCCTGGCCACGCTGGCTGGTTTGTGCGCGCCAGTTGTCATAGCGCAACGAGCCCAGCACTTGCCACTGATCGTTGAGGGTGATGGTGTCGCCCAGATAGATCCCGGCGTTGTCGATCACCGAGCGCGGGTCGCCTTCGCCTTTGGTCACGTAGGTGCTAGCGAAGCTGTGGCTGGGGTCGTTCATGTCGAACAGCAGGTCGCCGGCCGGCACCTTGGCGTTGCGTTTCAGGCCGCCGTAGGTCTCGTGATAGAACTCCAGGCCGCTGACCACGGCGTGTTGCAGGCTGCCGGTGGTGAGGTTGAAATTGAAGTCGGTCTGGTTGTCGAGGATGGTGTAGCGCTTGGACAAACCGAAGTCACTGCCGCGCAGGATGCCGTAGGCGGTATTACTGTTATTTACATAATCGGTGTAGGCATTCACCGTGCTGCCCGGCACTTGGCTGATAGGTCCTACACCGGTGTAGCCCAAGGTCGCACAGCGGGTGCCGGTGCAGGTCTTCTGGCCGTTGGCGTTGGCGGCGAAGAATCGCGCCGGGGAGAGCACGGCAAAATTGTCGCTGCGTTCCCAACGGGTCTGGTTGCGCAGGTTGGCGTCATTCCAGTCGAAGTCATGCTCGAAGCGTGCGGTGAGCGAGGTGGTTTTGTTCTCTTGGGTGTAGAGGCTCGAGTCGCCGTACCAGTTGGAGCGCTTCACGCCGGGCATGCGGTCGCCATTCGTCCCACGCTGGATCGGCACGCCGCCGTCCGGGGTGTTGGTATCTTTCTGATAGAAAGTGTCGATGAAGAAGCGCGTGTCAGTACCCAGGCCGAAGCCGAACGAGGTGGCGATGCCCCAGCGGTCGTAGTCCACGTCGTCACGTTCGGCCACCTGGTTGTAGTGCTTCATCAGGTTGACGCGTACGGCGGTGGTGTCGTTGATCTGTTTATTCAGGTCAGCGGTGAGACGGCGGTAGGCATCGGTGCCGATACCGGCGGAGACGCGGTTGGCATCACCCAGGTGCGCTTCTTTACTCACCAGGTTGACGCTGCCACCCACGGCGGACACGCCGGACTCGATGGAGCCGGTGCCCTTGAACACTTCCGCCTGTTGCAGGTTGAAGGTGTCGGTACGGGTGGACATGCCCGCATCGCGCACGCCGTCGACGGTCAGGCTCTGCTCTGAAGAAAACCCGCGAATCGAAAACAGGTCGCCCCAGCCCAGGTTGCCCTCGCCGGACATGAAGGTAATGCCCGGCACGTTGCGCAACACTTCCTGCAGGGTCTGCGCGTTCTGCTCCTTGAGCACCTGCTGCGGCACGATGGTCACGCTTTGCGGGGCGTCCAGCAGCGGTTGGCTGATTTTTGCCGAGGTCACCCGGTCCACCTTGAAGGTGGAGGTGGCTTCGCCATCGACCTTGATTTCCGGCAGGCTCAGCACCGAGTCATTGGACGTGGCCGTTGGCGCGTCAGCCAAGGCAACCGGTACGACGCTGCCGGCAGCCAGCAGGCCGAACATCGGCGCCAGAGTAGTGTGCAGCGTGTGGCTGCGAGGTGTGGGCAATGACATGAGTGGCTTCCGAGTCTAAATTACAATTACTCTCATTTAGGTTCGGTAGTCTAAAGAGCGATTTCCCCTGCCATACCCCAGGTTTGTATCGCTGATGCGTGATTATGGTTTCCTACAACATTCCATTACATTTGCCTGCACGGCTGGCTGAACTTTCGGCTATTTGCTGCGTTTCATTGTTTTTCGGATTGACTGCCCATGGCCAAGCAAGACCACCTGCTGATCGTTGATGACGACCCGCAAATCCGCCAGTTGCTCTGCGACTACTTGAGCGACGCTGGCTTCCAGGTGTCCACCGCCGCCGACGGCAAGGAAATGCGCCGTCGCCTGGCGCTGAATGTCATTGACCTGATCGTCCTTGACCTGATGCTGCCAGGCGAAGACGGCCTGAGCTTGTGCCGCGAACTGCGGGTGAACTCCAACACGCCGGTGGTGATGCTCACGGCCAAAGGCTCGTTGATCGACCGCATCGTCGGCCTGGAAATCGGCGCGGACGATTACTTGCCCAAGCCGTTCGATCCGCGTGAACTGCTGGTGCGGATCAAGGTGGTGCTGCGCCGGGTGCAGAGCTTTCCCGACCGCGCGCGCCTGGATGAAGCGCCGAGCATCCGTTTTGCCGGCTGGCAGCTCGACACGCGGGCGCGACAATTGCTGTCGCCGGAGGGCGTGGTGGTCAGTCTGGGCAACTCGGATTACCGCGTGTTGCGCCTGTTGTTGCAGCACCCCAATCGCCCGTTGAGCCGCGACTTTTTGCTCAACCACGTGTTCGACAAAGACAGCACGCCGTTCGACCGTTCCATCGACGTGTGCGTCAGCCGCCTGCGCTCGCAACTGCCGGCCCATTTGATCAAGACCGTGCGCAACGAAGGCTACATGCTCACTGCCGACGACGTGGTGCTGGAATCGTGAGACTGCTGCCGCGTTCGCTGTTCGGGCGGTTGGTGCTGATTTTGGTCAGCGGCATGCTCGCGGCGCAGGCGCTGACCAGCAGCATCTGGTACGACCGACGTCATGGGCAGGTACTGGAAATCCCGGCGCGCTTGATCGCCACGCGCCTGGCGGACGTGGTGCGCCTGGTGCACAGCGACCCGCAACAGGCGGACCTGCTGATCAAGATGCTCGACACGCCGACCTTCCGCCTGACCCTCAGCGACCAGGCCAGTAATACGCCCAGCACGCTTCACGACAGCGACCGGCCCACCGAACGGTTGATCAAGAAGGTATTGTCGGAAAAAACCGGTTACGCCCAGACGCTGATCCTGTTGCGCCTGTCGCTGGTGGATGGCGAAGGGCAAACCGCCGGGCTGTCGACCCTGCTCGGTTCCAAGCCGGTGGTGGGGCAGTTTCTGATTGACCTGCGCCTGCCTGACGGCCGCTGGTTGCAGGTGGATGCCAGCGAAGAACAGGGTTGGACCAGCACTTCACCGCTGGACCTGCTGTTCGATTACGTCATGCGCATTTATTTGCTGCGGGTGCTGGTGCTGGTGTTGATCGCGTTGGTGGCGGTGCGCCTGGCGATCCGCCCGCTCAACGCGTTGGCCAAGGCGGCCGAAGCCCTGGGGCGGGATATCCAGCGTCCGCCGTTATCGGTGGACGGCCCCACCGAAGTACGCCGTGCTGCCCAGGCGTTCAATGCCATGCAACAGCGGCTGATCGCCAACATCGCCGAGCGCACGCGCTTTCTTGCGGCTATTTCCCACGACCTGCGTTCACCGATCACACGCCTGCGCCTGCGCACCGAAATGCTGGAAGACAACCGTACGAAGGAGCGTTTTCGCAGTGACTTGGAAGAAATGGAGCACATGGTCTCCAGCACCCTGGATTTTGTCAGCAGTGGCGAAATCAACGAGGCACGGCAGAACATCGATATCAACGCCTTGCTGCAAAGCTTGCAGGCGGATTTGCAAGATGTGGGCGAAAACGTGGTGATCGAAGGCCGGGCCAAACAGCCACTGCCGGGCTACGCCCGCAGCCTCAAGCGTTGTGTGCAGAACCTGCTGGAGAACGCGGTGCGCTATGGCAGTGAGGTGGTGGTGCGGGTCGAGGACCAGGCGGAGAGCTTGAAGATCGTCATCAGCGACCGGGGGCCGGGGATTCCCCAAGAACAGCTGGAGCAGGTGATGGAGCCGTTTTATCGGGTGGAAGGTTCACGCAATGCCGAGACCGGCGGGTATGGCTTGGGGTTGAGCATCGCTCACACCATCGCCAAGGCGCATGACGGCCGGCTGAGTTTGCGTAATCGCGAAGGTGGGGGGCTTGTGGTGGAGCTGCTTTTGTGGAGAGCCCGCTCACCACAGTAAGTGGGCTCCTCCGGGGTCAGGGCCTTACGCCCCGTGGCACTTCTTGAATTTCTTCTCGCTGCCGCATGGGCAAGGATCATTGCGACCCACGTCCTTCAAGGCGTTGCGCACTGGCTCCTGGTGAGCGTGGCCGCAGTTCGGGCCGTGGACATGGCCGTGGTCGTGATCATGGTGATCGTGATCGTGGTTGCAGTCAGGACCATGGACATGGGGTTGCTGAGTCATCGATGTCGCTCCGGAATAAAATCGCCGGGGATTATCTCGCCATTGTGGTTCACCTGCACGTCATAACCGATGAATAATCCGGTTTTCAGCTCACCTTCCAGGCGATACGGCACTGGCCGGTCAGGATTTTTCAGCATCTGCACCACATCGCGGATTTGCGGCCAGAGGTTGGTGCGCACCGACACCCGAAAAAACTTATGACTGCGCGGCGGTACGGTAAGCCATTCATTGGACTCGCCTTCGGTCAGCACAAAATCATCCAAGGTGACCTTGTAGATCAGGCCACGCACGGTCAGGTCGGCGTCGTCGCGGTTGTCCACGCGAAAGTACAGCTTGAATTTCTGCTCCAGCAACTTGGCGCGCACCACTTCGACTTTGACCAGGGAAACGTGGGGCGGCGGGGAGTCGTCTTCGAACCACGACGCGCAGCCGGTCAGGCCAAGGGTCAACGCCAGCATCAAGCTGTACATCCGGAGCATGGCGTTAATCCTTTGAGGGTTTAGAGGTAGCTGGAGCAGCACTTCTTGAATTTCTGCCCGCTGCCGCACAGGCAGGCATCGTTGCGTCCGGCCTTCACTTCCACCGTCGGGTCGATGAAGTACCAACGCCCGTCATTCTGTACGAAAGAAGACTGCTCGCGGTGGCTATGTTCGCCAGTGCTGTCATGCCAGCGCGCGGTGAAGGTCACGAAAGCGTGTTCCGGCTGGCCGCCGAACACCTCGGAGCTTTCCACCTCAAGGCCGAGCCAGGTGCTTTGGGCACTCCAGGCGGCGATGGCGTTACGGTCCAGACCGGCCTGTTGCGCGGGCAGGGTGGTGGCGACCAGGTAGTCCACCAGGCCCAGCACATAGGCGCTGTAGCGCGAGCGCATCAACGCGGTGGCGCAGGGTGCCGGATGGCCGGCGTGATAATGGCCGCAGCAGGCATCCAGCAGGTTGCCACTGCCGCAGGGGCAAATGGATGTACTCATCGGGTTACCACCAATACTTTCCGAAGTTTTCCGGGTTGGCCCAGAAGCGGGCGTTGAGCCAGTCCGGCACCTGTTTATAGTCAAGCAGATCATAGGTAAACAGCGTCAGAACCTGGTCGTCGCGCTGGAAGCGCTCGCCGGCCTGCAGGGCCAGGGAGAAGAAGTCGGTGTCCTTCCAGTCGCAGGCGCCCAGGTCCACCAGCACCGCGATGCGGCTGGCATTCAGGTTGCGGATGCCGCCGAGCAGGGTCAGGCCTTGCGGTTTTGACAGGTGCTCCAGGCAGTCCACCACCAGGGCCAGGTCAAACCGCTGTGCGGCAAGCTCCGCGGGCAACGCGCCGGGCTGCGCGAGGGACACTTGGGTATCCGGGTGGGCTTTTTGAAAAGCCTCCAGTGCCGGGAACTGGCTGGCGCCCAACAGCAACAGGCGTTTGGGCTGGTGCAGGTCGAGCAAGGCGGCCAAGGCTTGCTGGGGGGTACGGGCAGAAATACCGGCGATCATCAGAGATCCTCACATCAGGACCCTAGAGACTAGCGCGGCTGAGCGTGCGGGCCTAGAGCGGGCGGCCGAGAAAAGTCTTAAGAATGCGGCGATCCTCAATGAATACAGGGGCGCGGCGTAGTGGCGCAGATGAAAAGAGCGGTCTTTACTCCACCCATCGGCCCCCGCCGATCCCCTCAGGAGAAATCAGATGAGCATCATGCGGACAGCTCTACCCTTGGTTCTGCTAACCGGAGTATTGACAGGTTGCGCAGGTTTGCAAAAAACCGATTGGCCCACCTGCGCCGCCCTTGGCGGTGTGACCGGTGCGGCGATCGGTGCCACTGAAAGCTCGGCCTACGCGGGCGCTGGTGCGCTGCTGATCGGCGGCATGGCGGGCGCCTATTGCTGGGTGCACGGCGATGGCGACGAAGACGGCGATGGTGTGCCGGACAGCCGCGACAAGTGCCCAGGCACGCCAAAAGGCGTGCAGGTGGATGCCAATGGTTGCCCACCGGCACCGCCAGCGGCCGTGGTTGAGGAGGTGGTCGTGGTCAAGGAAGAAACCATCGTGATCCGCGATGTGCACTTCCAGTTCGACTCGGCCAAGCTGACGGCGGCGGACAAAACCAAGCTCGATACCGTCGCCACGCGCTTGAAACAGGAAGCCCCGAGCGCCCAGCTGCGGGTCAGTGGCCACACCGACAGCGTCGGTAAAGACGCCTACAACCAGAAACTTTCGGAAAAACGCGCCCATTCGGTCACGGACTACCTGATCGGTGCAGGCGTACCGCGCAGCAACTTTGTCTCGGTGACCGGCGCGGGCGAAAGCCATCCGGTCGCCGACAACAAAACCGCTGAAGGCCGCGCCTTGAACCGTCGTACGGAAATCCAGATCAACCGCTGACGGCCCTTGCCCCTGTGGGATCCACAGGGGCATTGCTGCCAATCCTCCCCCTTTATTAACTTTTTTGATCCTTCACTGGCAAAGCGCCTGCGGAAGTCGTTACTGTGCGTCCAAAGAAAAACTAGAAATAATTTTTAAAAGAATTCTGGGGAGCTCCACGATGCGTAAGGTTTTACTGCTGGCCCTGTTGGTCAGCCCTGTTGCCCTGGCTCAAAGCGTCAGTGTGGAAACCAACTCGTTGATGCGCCTGCCCAGCAGCACCAGCGTGTTGCAACTGGAGCGCTTGGATGTGGCGGATTACGGCACCTTGCTGATCCCCGCCACCATCAGCCAGGTCACGGTGGATGAACTGCACCTGGGCCGCGACGCGCGCATCGCCATCGTGCCCGGCAACACCGCGCTGCAATTGCAGGTGCGCCATGCGCAGTTGGACCACGGCAGCCAGATCACCTCGCGCGGCGCGCCCGGCACCCACGAAAAACCGGCCAAGGCCGGGCGTGACCTGACCTTGCGCATCAATTCCCTGGCAGCAGACGAACTTTCAGTCGACGCTCGCGGCGGCGCCGGTGCCCAAGGCTATGCCGGGCTGGACGGTGCCAATGGCGCGGACCCAGGTTGTACCTGGGGTTCGGCCGGTCGCGGTGCCAATGGTGACAACGGCGGTGATGGCTTGCCTGGCGCGTCCGGTGCGCAGGTGCGGGTCGAGTTGCCGCAGGACTTCCCGACGCAGCAGATCAAGGTCTGGGTGGACGGTGGTCCCGGCGGATTGGCCGGCACGGCGGGTAAGCCTGGCAAGGGTGGACAGTCCAAGGGCTGCCTGGTGTATCGCGCTGATGGCGGCGAAAAGGGCCGCCCAGGGTTGGAAGGGCAGCCGGGGCCGGCTGGGCCTGCGGGTACTGTGACTATTCAGCGGCTGTGAACCGTTTGGGCTGACGTCTTCGCGGGCTTGCCCGCGAAGAGGCCCTAAAGAACACCCTTAGAACATGGGTCGAGCCGAAGCAATCGCCACCACCACCAACCCCACGATCAAATTGATCCCCACCAACCGGCGGATCTGCCCCAGCACCGCAGCCCCCGCCGGCCAGTCCTCGGCCGCCACCGCCGTACGCAATTCCGGGAATTTCAGCGCCTGGATACGGATAAACAACGCCGTCATCACCAGGTACAACCCCATCATCACCTGCACATAACGCGGCGCTGTCTCAAAGCCGTTGAAGCGCAACTGCAGCAGGCCTATGCCGCTGATCGGCAAAATCGCCACCGCGACCCACACCCACACGAAAAAACGTTGAAACACATTCGCCCACAACCTGAGCCGGGCAGGGCCCTCAAGTGCCGCCACAGCGGCGGGGCGCAGGATCATCCAGGCGAAAAACATACCGCCGACCCATACCAGGGCGGCCAATACATGCAGGGTGTAAGCGAGGCTAAACGCGGTCATTGTGGTACTCCGTTCTGCGCGGGATTCATTAGCGGGGTATGATAGCCGCCGATCCGAACCACTGAAAATTTATCCAGCGTTTTTTGCGCCCGACTATCCATGATCAGCACTGAACTCAAAACCACGATCCAGGGCGCCTATTCGCGTTTTCTCGAAGCCAAGAGCTTGAAACCGCGCTACGGCCAACGCCTGATGATCGCCGAAGTGGCCAAGGTCCTCGGGGATATCGACACCGACGACGAAGGCCGCCGCGAGGGTGAGCCCGCGGTCGTGGCCGTCGAGGCCGGCACCGGTACCGGCAAGACCGTGGCCTACAGCCTGGCCGCGATCCCCACCGCCAAGGCCGCCGGCAAGCGCCTGGTGATCGCCACCGCCACCGTCGCCCTGCAGGAGCAGATCGTCTACAAAGACCTGCCCGACCTGATGCGCAACAGCGGCTTGAACTTCACCTTCGCCCTGGCCAAGGGCCGTGGCCGCTACATGTGCCTGTCCAAGCTCGACGTACTGCTACAGGAAGGCCACGCGCAAACCGCCACCGCGTCACTGTTCGAAGAAGAAGGCTTCAAGATCGAGGTGGATGAAGTCAGCCAGAAGCTGTTCACCAGCATGATCGAGAAACTCGCCGGCAATAAATGGGACGGCGACCGCGATAGCTGGCCCACCGCCCTGGAGGATGCCGACTGGGCGCGCCTGACCACCGACCACAGCCAGTGCACCAACCGTCATTGCCCCAATTTCGGCCAGTGCGCTTTCTACAAGGCCCGCGAAGGCATGGGCAAGGTTGATGTGATCGTCACCAACCACGACATGGTCCTGGCCGACCTGGCCCTGGGCGGCGGCGCCGTGCTGCCGGACCCGCGTGACACCCTCTACGTTTTCGACGAAGGCCATCACCTTCCCGACAAGGCCATCGGCCACTTTGCCCACTACACGCGCCTGCGTTCCACTGCCGACTGGCTGGAAACCACCGCGAAGAACCTCACCAAGTTGCTGGCCCAGCACCCGCTGCCCGGCGACCTGGGCAAGCTGATCGAACAGGTGCCGGAGCTGGCGCGGGAGATCAAGACCCAGCAGCAATTCATGTTCAGCGCCTGCGAGCAGGTGGCGGACTTCAAACCCGGTGAAGACGTCGAGGGCCGCGAGCGGCCGCGTCATCGGTTCGTCGGCGGTTTGATTCCCGAGCACATGCGCGAAATGGGCATTGAGCTGAAGAAGGGTTTCTCACGCCTGACCGATCTGTTCACCCGCCTCACCGACCTGCTCAAAGAGGGCATGGACGGCGAGGTCAATATCGGCATCGCCAGCAACCAGGCCGAGGAATGGTACCCACTGTTCGGCAGCCTGTTGTCCCGCTCCCAGGGCAACTGGGAGTTGTGGACGGCCTTCACCGTTGAAGACCCGGAAGACAACCCGCCGATGGCGCGTTGGCTGACCCTGTCGGAAAGCGGTGCGCTGTTCGACATCGAGGTCAACGCCAGCCCGATCCTGGCGGCGGAAATGCTGCGCCGCAACCTATGGAACGTGGCTTACGGCTGCCTGGTTACCTCGGCCACGCTGACCGCCCTGGGCACCTTCGACCGCTTCCGCATGCGCGCCGGCCTGCCGAAAAAGGCCGTCACTGCGGTGGTGCCGAGCCCGTTTCATCATGCCGATGCCGGCGTGTTGCGGGTGCCGGACCTCAAGGCCGACCCACGGGATGCGGCGGCTCACACCGCCGCAATCATCCGTGACCTGCCGGAACTGGTAGAAGGTTCACGCGGAACGCTGGTGCTGTTCTCGTCGCGCAAACAGATGCAGGACGTGTTCGACGGCCTCGACCGTGACTGGCGCAAGCAGGTGTTTATCCAGGGCAACCTGTCCAAGCAGGAAACCCTGAACAAACACAAGGCGCGGGTAGATGGCGGTGATTCCAGCGTGCTGTTCGGCCTGGCGAGCTTTGCCGAAGGGGTGGACTTGCCCGGCGCCTACTGTGAGCACGTGGTGATCGCCAAGATCCCGTTCTCGGTGCCGGATGATCCGGTCGAGGCGGCCTTGGCCGAATGGATCGAAGCACGGGGCGGTAACCCGTTCATGGAAATCTCGGTGCCGGATGCTTCCTTGAAGCTGGTCCAGGCCTGCGGTCGCTTGCTGCGTACCGAAGAAGACCGAGGCACCATCACCTTGCTCGACCGCCGTTTGGTCACCCAGCGCTATGGCAAGGCTATCCTTAATGCGTTGCCGCCGTTCAGGCGCGAAATTTCTTAAGCCACCGTGGGCGGATTCGCCCACTTCGTGGTCTATCTCACTGTATTTCATCAGGCCATTCATCGGCCGTCTGGGAGAACCTTGCTCGTATGATTCGCACGCTGCCCGCTCTTTTTGCCCTGCTGTTCGCTGCGCCCTTGCTGGCCGCGCCCGCCGGGCAACAGACCCTGTTCAATTTCGTCCGGCCTGCCGATGTGGTCAAGGTGGCGACCCAGGACGCCAGCCTGCCGCAGTACAACGCTGAACAGACCCCCGAAGGCGAAGTGCTACGCCGCATCACCTTCAACCCGGCTGCCGAACCCAGCCTGGTGCTCAGCCCACAGACGGGCGCCTGGGACTGGTCTCAGTCGGGGGCCATGAGCCTGCGCATCCAGAGTGCGATGGATTGGGCGCTGACGCTCTACGTGAAAGTGCAGAGCAGTGATGGCCGCACTCTGATCAGCCGCATCGACCTGCCGGCGGGCCCGGCGCAGACCCTGCTGGTGCCGTTGCAGGCCAACTCGCCGCTGAGCCAGGGCATGAAGGCCGGCCCGCCGATGCCGATCACCGTAGACGGCCAGCGCGTCTTGCTGGCCAGCAGCGCGGGTGAAATCGACCGTAGCCAGGTGGTTTCGGTGACGCTGTCGATGATCAAGCCCAACGCCGCCCAAAGCATCCTGCTGGAACGCTTTGGCGTGCAGGACAGCGAGCCGGTGTTGAAGGCCGCCTACAGCGAATTGGTGGATGCCTATGGTCAATCCACCCGTGCCCGCTGGCCGGAAAAGGTCAGCAGCGACGAACAGCTCAAGGCTGCCGCCGCCAAGGAGCAACAGCAGCTCCAGGGCTGGCTGGCCACGCGAGAGAAATCGTCACTGGATAAGTTCGGCGGTTGGAACAAAGGCCCGGCCTTCGACGCCAGCGGCTTTTTCCGCACCGAGAAGCGCGACGGGCGTTGGTACCTGGTGACGCCGGAGGGGCATCCGTTCTATTCGCTGGGCGTCAATACCGTGGCCCCGGACAACAACCAGACCTACGTGTCCGGCCGAGAATGGATGTTCGCGGCGCTGCCCAAGGCTGGCGAACCGTTCGACAAGTATTACGGCAGCGGCGACAACCGCACCGGCAACGGCGCAGGTGAAGGCCGCAGCTTTGGCGCCGGGCGCTGGTATGATTTCTACGGCGCCAACCTGCAACGCACCTACGGCGGTGACGGGTTTGACCAGAAGCGCTGGACCACTCACACCCTCGACCGCCTGCAAGCCTGGGGTTTCAACACTGTGGGCAACTGGAGCGACGACGATCTCGCCCGTGCCGATCGCGTACCCTACACCTTGCCGCTGTCGATCGTCGGCGACTACACCAGCATCAGCACCGGCACCGACTGGTGGGGCGGCATGCCCGACCCGTTCGACCCGCGTTTCGCCATGGCCACCGAGCGCGCCGTCGCTATCGCCGCCCGCGATCACCGCGATGATCCGTGGTTGATCGGCTTCTTTGCCGACAACGAGTTGGCCTGGGCCGGCCCAGGTGATGATCCGAAGTCTCGCTATGCCTTGGCCTACGGCACCTTGCGCATGACCACCGACGTTCCGGCCAAGCGCGCGTTCCTCAAGCAACTGCGTGACAAGTACCGTAACGAAGAGGGCCTGTCGAAAGCCTGGGGCATTGAATTGAAGGGCTGGGAGTTGATGGAAGACCCAGGCTTCGAACCGCCGATGCCCAACCCTGAGCACCCGGAGATCGAAGCGGACTTCAAATACTTCCAGAAGACCTTTGCCGATGCTTACTTCAAGACCATTTCCGACTCGCTGAAATGGCATGCGCCCAACCAGCTGCTGCTGGGCGGTCGTTTCGCCGTGAGCACGCCGGAAGCCGTGGCGTCCTGCGCTCAGTATTGCGATGTGCTGAGCTTCAACATGTACACCCTCAAGCCGCAGGACGGTTATGACTTCGCTGCCCTGCGTGCGCTGGATAAGCCGGTGCTGATCACCGAATTCAACTTCGGCTCGGCTGACCGTGGCCCGTTCTGGGGCGGTGTGACGCAGTTGGCCAAGGAAGAGGACCGCGGTGTGGCGTACGGCAACTTCCTCAAGCAGGCCATGGCTGAACCGTCGATTGTCGGCGTGCACTGGTTCCAATACCTGGATCAGCCGGCAACCGGGCGTCTGCTGGACGGCGAAAATGGCCACTTTGGCCTGGTGGGCATCACCGATGTGCCGTTCCAGGGTTTTGTCGACAGCGTGCGCAAAAGCAATCTGGCAGCGGTCGATCAACTGGGCAAGGAAGCGGAAAAGGCCAAGGCGGCGGGCGCCGTGCGTGAAAGCGAAGGCGGCAGGGCCGGGCACGAAGGCAAAGGCCCGGGGCAGGGCGCCGGGCATGCGGGCGGGCACTCAGGGAATGGTCATTGATTGAGGGCTGACGGGTTCACAAAACCCACCAGTACTGGAACAATGTCGGCCACTTTTTGCTGTGTTGTCCGAGGGTGTTCAGGTGCAGATCCAGGGTCATTACGAACTCCAGTTCGAAGCGGTACGGGAAGCCTTTGCCGCGTTGTTCGATGACCCGCAGGAGCGTGGTGCCGGGCTGTGTATCCAGATAGGCGGCGAAACCGTTGTCGACCTGTGGGCCGGCACCGCCGACAAGGACGGTGCCGAGGCCTGGCACAGTGACACCATCGTCAACCTGTTCTCCTGCACCAAGACCTTCACCGCCGTGACAGCCCTGCAATTGGTGGCCGAAGGCAAGTTGCAACTGGACGTACCCGTTGCCAACTACTGGCCGGAATTTGCGGCAGCGGGCAAAGAATCCATCACCCTGCGCCAGTTGCTCTGCCACCAGGCCGGGTTGCCGGCAATCCGCGAAATGCTGCCGACCGAGGCTTTGTACGACTGGCAACTGATGGTCGATACCTTGGCGGCCGAAGCCCCGTGGTGGACGCCCGGCCAAGGTCATGGCTACGAGGCGATCACCTACGGCTGGCTGGTGGGTGAATTGCTGCGTCGCGTCGATGGGCGTGGCCCGGGAGAATCCATCGTGGCGCGGGTTGCGCGGCCACTGGGGCTGGACTTCCATGTGGGCCTGGCGGATGAAGAGTTTTATCGCGTGGCACATATAGCGCGTAGCAAAGGCAATATGGGCGATGAAGCCGCACAACGTTTGCTGCAAGTAATGATGCGTGAACCCACGGCCATGACGACCCGTGCATTTGCCAATCCGCCGTCTATTCTGACCAGCACTAACAAACCTGAATGGCGCCGTATGCAGCAGCCAGCGGCAAATGGTCACGGTAATGCACGCAGCCTGGCGGGCTTTTATAGCGGCTTATTGGACGGTAGTTTGCTCGAAGCCGACATGCTCGAACAATTGACCCGTGAACACAGTATCGGGCCGGATAAAACATTATTGACCCAGACCCGTTTTGGCCTGGGTTGCATGTTGGACCAACCGCAGTTGCCCAATGCCACGTTCGGCCTTGGCCCGCGTGCATTCGGGCATCCCGGCGCAGGCGGCTCGGTCGGGTTTGCCGACCCTGAGCATGATGTAGCGTTTGGTTTCGTGACTAATACATTGGGCCCTTATGTACTTATGGACCCACGGGCACAGAAGTTGGTCGGAATATTGGCCGGTTGTCTGTAAACCCCTTGCTGTTTCACATTTTTTTGTTACAAAGGCAACTATAAGAAGGCGCTGAACGAAATGATGTAACTTTAATGTTCTCTAAGCGTCTGTTTAACGGGTCATCCAGACCCCCGTTTCTTTTCTCATTTTGTGGATATCTCATGTTATCGAACAAGTCCTTGGCACTGGCGCTATGCCTCACTATTACCGGCTGCGCACAAACTCCACAAAATGATGCCGAGGGCGGGCATTGGTGGTCATTTGGATCTGATAAGGCCGCCACCAAGGATGCAGTGACCCAAACCGATGCCAAGCCGGACGCTAAACCGGACGCCAAGCCCGCTGCCGGCGCCAAGCCTGCCGCCCCGGTAGTCGCCGCTGCCGCGCCCGCTCCAGCTGCCAAGGCTGACACCGGTTCCAGCTGGTGGCCGTTCTCTTCCAAGACTGCCGACGAAAAGGCCGCCGATGCCAAGGCCGACCTGAAAGCCGACCTAAAGGCCGCCGAGCCGGCGCCTGCCGTCGCCAAGACCGACAGCGAAACCCACTGGTGGTGGCCGTTCGAAAGCAAGCCCAAGCCACTGGCCAAGGTCGACGTGACCAACGTGCCGATGCCTGATCCAAAAATCACCCAGGCCTGGTTGGACGACTATGAGCCGCGCCTGCGCGCCGCCATCAAGGATAGCAACCTGCAACTGGAGCGTCGCGACAACGTACTCGTCGTGATTGCCCCGGTAGACGGCTCCTACAACCCGAAACGCCCGGCCATGCTTCTGCCGGTCACCCTCGGTCCGTTCACCCGTGTTGCCAAGGCTGTAGAAGCCGATCCCAAGACCGCCGTGCTGGTACTGGGCCACGTCGACGCAACGGGCACTGCCCCAGCCAGCCAGGCGCTGACCAAGGAACGTGCACAATCCATCGCGTCGATCTTCAGCCTCAGCGGCCTGAAGCAGGATCGTCTGATGCTGCGTGGCATGGGCGACCTGATGCCACGTGCCGCCAACGACAGCAACCAGGGCCGTGCCCTGAACCGTCGTATGGAAATCATGTTCACTCAGCGCACCACCATGCTGGCGCTGTTGAGCAAATACCAGTCGGGCAAGACCCCGCCTGTCGCCGAGATGGTTGCAGTGCAGGACGTTCCAGCACCTGCCCCAGCGGCCAAGGCTGCAGCTAAAAAGGCGCCAGCCGCCAAGAAAGCCGCCGCCAAGCCAGCCGCCAAAAAAGCTCCGGCCAAGCCAGCTGCCAAAAAGCCAGCGCCGGCCAAAGCCAAGGCCGCTGCACCGGCCAACGACCAGGCGAAAAACTGATCCGCTGAACCAGAAGGATAAAGTCGCATGACCCAGGCACTGGCCGATATGCGCCGTGACTACACACGGGATGGTTTGAGCGAGGCCCAGGCCCCGAGCGAGCCGTTTGCCTTGTTCCACCAGTGGTTTGCTGATGCGCTGAAAACCGAGCAGCCTCCGGTGGAAGCCAATGCCATGACCTTGGCCACGGTCGACCAGGACGGTCGCCCGCACTGTCGCATCCTGTTGCTCAAGGGCCTGGACGCGCAGGGCTTTACCTTCTTCACCAACTATCAGAGTGCCAAGGGCCAACAGCTCGCGGCGCGGCCGTTCGCGGCCATGACCTTCTTCTGGCCAACCCTTGAGCGCCAAGTGCGTATCGAGGGGCGGGTAGTCAAGGTCACGGCTGAAGAGTCGGACGCTTATTATCAGGTCCGCCCGCTCGGCAGCCGCCTGGGCGCCTGGGCGTCCCCGCAGAGCCAGGTCATTCGTGACCGCGAGGAACTGCACGACCTGCTCAAGGCCACCGAGCAGCGTTTCAGCGACACCCAGCCCGACTGCCCCGAGCATTGGGGTGGCTATCGATTGCTGCCGGAGCGCATCGAGTTCTGGCAAGGTCGCGCCAGTCGCCTGCATGACCGCCTGAACTATCGCCAGCAAGGGGCTGACTGGACGCGCGAGCGACTGGCGCCCTGAGCTGCACCTTTCGTCACTTCCCTTGAATGCAGACCGTCACCCCGAAGTCTCTATTACAGAGACTTCGGGCGTGCACTGCCGCGCCGAGTTCTCGGCGACCGTTGCGACTACAATCAATGTAATGCTCGAAGGTTGAATTACCGTTCGTCGATTTTTCTGGTGCGGGCAGTCTGTACTCAGGCTGAATGAAAGCAATTTTCTGCGGTGCTTGCCGTGACAGGCGGCAAGCTGCAGCGTTTAATGACCACCTGTCCTTTGGAGTT
The DNA here is from genome assembly GCF_013386605.1 of Pseudomonas sp. IPO3749. NCBI lineage: Bacteria > Pseudomonadati > Pseudomonadota > Gammaproteobacteria > Pseudomonadales > Pseudomonadaceae > Pseudomonas > Pseudomonas sp. IPO3749. The sequence goes on from NZ_JACARN010000019.1 coordinate 23,942, forward strand.
GATGCTATGCGTAAGTCCGTTTTACTGGTTGCCTGCTTTACCACCCTGTCGTTGCTGCTGGGTGGCTGCGCCTCGAGTCTGACCGGCGACTCGTACTCCCGTGACGAAGCGCGTCGTGTACAGACCGTGCGCATGGGCACCATCGAATCCCTGCGTCCTGTGAAGATCGAAGGCACCAAGACCCCAATCGGCGGCGCTGCCGGCGCAGTCATCGGCGGTGTTGGCGGCAGCGCCATCGGCGGTGGCCGTGGCAGCATCGTGACCGCCGTGATCGGCGCTGTTGCTGGCGGCCTGTTGGGTTCGGCCACCGAAGAAGGGCTGACTCGCACTCAAGGCGTGGAAATCACCGTTCGCGAAGACGACGGCAGCATGCGCGCCTACGTGCAGGCTGTGCAGGAGAATGAAATCTTCCGCATTGGTGACCGCGTGCGCATCATGACCGTTGATGGCACCAGCCGCGTTACTCGCTAAGCGCGGGTTGTAGAAACACAAAACCCCAACCGGGTGACTGGTTGGGGTTTTTGGTTTTCTGGGCGGGCATTTTTAGGTGGCGGCCGGGTTGAATGCAAAAACGCAGGCAATAAAAAACCGCCTTAGTAGGGCGGTTTTTTATTGCATATCCAACTAGCAGCTGGCGATGCGCCTCAAAGATGCATTGACCTGCAGCCCGATATTACCCCTGGTCATACTGTCATGCAAGGTTGGGAGATAGACCACGAGCGCAGTAAAAACTTGCAATAGATCTCACAAGAGTACTGGATATTTGATCACTGTTCGTCACACCTTCATTTGGGATATCCGTTAGGCTCTTCCCTGTTCTACGTTTGTTGCTTTTAGGTGAGCCGGGTACGCGCGCGAATTCTTGGACTGACCGCCACGGGCTAGTAATCCGTGCCGGATTCACGCGGAAAGCCCATCAACCCGGCCGCCTCAAAGATGCATTGACCTGCATCCAAAGGCCACGTGTTCCGGTAAGTGTGCTGGAGGTAGGCCCAACGTAAGGGGGCCGAGTATGTCGAAGTTTGCACGACGTATGTGGAACCTCGTAGTGAACTGCCTGCGTGCTTATCACGTATGGAAGTTCCTGCGAGACAGCTTCGATGACCTGTAAGGTCTGAGAAGTGGAGCCGCCTCGGTCAGTCCGAGGCGGCTTTTTGGTTTTCGGTCTGTCAGTTCAACCCTGAAGTGTGGCCTTCTTACGACTCGCCATCGCCGTCACCGCATAACCAATACACGCTGCCAGAATCGATCCGGTCAAAATCCCCATTCGGTCCTCACCTGCAAACTCACTGGCACCCGGCACAAACGCGAGCGAACCAACAAACAGGCTCATGGTAAAGCCGATCCCACACAGGATCGCCACACCAAACACCTGCCCCCAATTCGCCCCGCTGGGCAGGGCGGCGAGGCCGGTCTTGATAGCCAGCCAGGTGAGGCCAAACACACCCACGGTCTTGCCGATCAACAAACCGGCGGCGATGCCCATGGGCACGTGGTGGGTGAAGCTTTCCAGGCTGACGCCGGTCAGGGATACGCCGGCGTTGGCGAAGGCAAACAGCGGCAAGATGCCGTAGGCCACCCACGGGTGCAGGGCGTGTTCCAGCGTGAGCAGCGGCGAGGGCTCGGCGTTCTTGGTACGCATGGGGATGCAGAAGGCCAATGTCACACCGGCCAGCGTTGCATGCACGCCGCTCTTGAGTACGCAGACCCACAGGATCAGCCCAATGATCAGGTACGGCCCGAGCTTGATGACGCCCAGGCGGTTCATCGCAATCAAGGCAACCAAGCACGCACCCGCGCCAGCAAGGGCAGCGCCGGACAGGTCGGCGGAGTAGAACACCGCAATCACAATGATCGCGCCCAGGTCGTCAATGATCGCCAGGGTCATCAGGAACAGCTTCAGCGACACCGGCACGCGCTTGCCGAGCAAGGCCAGCACGCCGAGGGCGAAGGCAATGTCGGTGGCCATGGGGATCGCCCAGCCGGAGAGTGCGGCGGGGTAATCCTTGTTGATCGCCCAGTAGATCAGCGCCGGCACGACCATGCCGCCGATAGCCGCCGCGCCGGGCAGCACCACTTGCGAGGGCTTGGACAGGTGGCCGTCGAGCAGTTCACGCTTGACCTCCAGGCCGATCAGCAGGAAGAACAAGGCCATCAGGCCATCGTTGATCCACAGCAAGGCCGGCTTGGCGATTTTCAACGCGCCGACCTGTGCCACCACCGGTACGTCGAGAAACGCCTCGTACAGGTGCGACAAAGGTGAATTGTTGATGATCAACGCCAAGGCGGCAGCCGCGATCAATAACAGACCGCTGGCGGCTTCCAGCTGGAAGAAACGGGTAAAAGTGCTACGCAGAGGCAAGGGATGCTCTCCAATCCAGATTCAATAGGTGGGTACCCTAACCCGTACCGTTAGTTGTTAAAACAAAAGTTATATTCTTATTTGTTATAAGCAGCTGTTTGGCATGACGTTGCGTCTAAGCCTAGCAATTGTGTGTCCGATTGAGTCGGTACTGTATCTGTGTGACACGTAGGAAACCCCCTAAAATCAGGGCTTACACCTTCAGAGAAACCCTCCATGAGCGACCACCGTCCCTGGGCCCGCGAAGCCATTCGCATTATTGAAGCCGACTTCCAGCGCAGCGCCGACACGCACCTGATTCCCTTGCCGCTACCGGGGTTGCCGGGTATCGAGTTGTACTTCAAGGACGAGTCCAGCCACCCCACCGGCAGTCTCAAACACCGACTTGCCCGCTCGCTGTTTCTCTACGCGCTGTGTAACGGTTGGCTCAAGCCGGGCGCGCCGGTGATCGAGGCCTCCAGCGGTTCGACGGCAATTTCCGAAGCCTACTTCGCGCGCCTGCTTGGTTTGCCGTTTATTGCGGTGATGCCGGCCACCACTTCCCAGGAAAAAATCGCGCAGATTGCCTTCTACGGCGGCAAGAGCCACCTGGTACAGGATCCCACGCAGATCTACGCCGAATCCGAACGCCTGGCGCGGGAAAGTGGCGGTCACTTCATGGACCAGTTCACCTACGCCGAACGCGCCACCGACTGGCGGGCGAACAACAATATCGCCGAGTCGATCTTCCAGCAGATGCGCTTCGAGCAGCATCCGGAACCGAGCTGGTTGATCTCCAGCCCCGGCACTGGCGGCACCACCGCGACCCTTGGTCGTTATGTGCGTTATCGCCAGCACAGCACACGCGTGTTGTGCGCCGATGCCGAGCGATCGGTGTTCTTTGATTTCTACCAGAGTGGCGATGCGAGCTTGCGCCTGGACTGTGGTTCGCGCATCGAAGGCATTGGTCGGCCACGGGTCGAGGCGTCGTTTCTGCCCAAGGTGATCGATGCGATGGTCAAGGTGCCGGATGCGCTGTCGCTGGCGGCCATGCACTATCTGGCCGAGCGCTTGGGACGGCGGGTCGGTGGTTCCAGCGGGACCAACCTGGTCGGCGCTCTGGTGGCGGCGCAGCAAATGAAATCGGCGGGGGAGTCGGGTTCGATTGTGGCGATCTTGTGTGATGGCGGGGAGCGGTATGCCACGACTTACTACGATCAGGCCTGGCTCAACGCCCAGGGCTATGAATTGGCTGGGTTGATTGCGGCCGTTGCGGCCAGTGTCGAGCGGGGCGAGCCGTTGCCGGACAGCATCCTGCGCGCCAACATTTAATCGTGTAGGAGCCCGGCGAACCGGGCTCCTACAAGGGCATGTGTCAGGCTTCGATACCCAGCATATCCCGCGCCAACGCCTCGGCAATCCGAATCCCATCCACGCCTGCCGACAGAATCCCACCGGCATAACCGGCGCCTTCCCCGGCAGGGAACAGGCCTTTCACGTTCAGGCTCTGCATCGATTCGTTACGGGTGATCCGCAGCGGCGACGAAGTGCGTGTCTCAATACCCGTCAACACCGCGTCGTGCAGCGAGTAACCCTTGATCTGCTTTTCGAACGCCGGCAGGGCTTCACGGATCGCTTCGATGGCGAAGTCCGGCAAAGCCAGCGCCAAATCGCCCAGGGATACGCCCGGTTTGTAGGACGGTTCCACACTGCCGATCGCCGTCGACGGCTTGCCGGCGATGAAGTCACCCACCAACTGCGCCGGCGCCTCGTAGTTGCTACCGCCGAGGACGTAGGCGTGGGACTCCAGGCGCTCCTGCAACTCGATACCCGCCAGCGGGCCACCCGGATAATCCACCTCAGGGGTGATGCCGACCACGATGCCGGAGTTGGCATTGCGCTCGTTACGCGAGTACTGGCTCATGCCGTTGGTGACGACACGGCCTGGTTCGGAAGTCGCTGCGACCACGGTGCCGCCTGGGCACATGCAGAAGCTGTAGACCGAACGGCCGTTCTTGGCGTGGTGCACCAGCTTGTAGTCGGCCGCGCCGAGTTTCGGGTGGCCGGCGTATTTGCCCAGTCGCGCGGCGTCGATCAAGGATTGCGGGTGTTCGATACGGAAACCCACCGAGAACGGCTTGGCTTCCATGTACACACCACGGCCATGGAGCATGCGGAAGGTGTCGCGGGCGCTGTGGCCCAGCGCCAGGATCACGTGCTTGGACAGGATCTGCTCGCCGCCATCGACGACGACGCCGTTCAACTGGCCATCTTCGATCAGTACGTCGGTCACGCGCTGTTCGAAGCGCACTTCACCGCCGAGGGCGATGATCTGCTCGCGCATGTTCTCTACCACGCCGGTCAGGCGGAACGTACCGATGTGCGGCTTGCTGACGTAGAGGATCTCATCCGGTGCACCGGCCTTGACGAACTCGTGCAGGACTTTGCGGCCGTGGAACTTCGGGTCCTTGATCTGGCTGTACAGCTTGCCGTCGGAAAAGGTCCCGGCGCCCCCTTCACCGAACTGCACGTTGGACTCGGGGTTAAGCACGCTTTTGCGCCACAGGCCCCAGGTGTCCTTGGTGCGCTGGCGCACTTCCTTGCCGCGCTCAAGGATGATCGGCTTGAAGCCCATCTGCGCCAACAACAAGCCGGCGAAGATGCCGCACGGGCCGAAACCGACCACGATTGGACGCTCCGTCAGGCCTTCCGGCGCCTGGCCCACGACTTTGTAGCTGGCATCCGGCGCCGGGTTGACGTTGCGGTCATCGGCGAACTTGAGCAGCAGGGCGGCTTCGCCCTTCACGTTCAAGTCGATGGTGTAGATGAAGCACAGCTCCGAGGATTTCTTGCGGGCGTCGTAGCTACGCTTGAACAGGGTGAAATCGAGCAAGTCATCACTGGCGATGCCCAGGCGCTGCACGATGGCGGGCCGTAGGTCTTCTTCGGGATGGTCGATGGGCAGCTTGAGTTCGGTGATTCGTAACATGACAGGATCCGGTAGGCGGCGGGCTCGGAGGCCGGCTGTTTTGCAAACCGGCGATTATAAGCCCCAATGGCGGTTTCCCGTCATGTTAAAACAGCACGGCGTGGCGTCAGTCGTCGCGCGAACCGCCGAACGACGCACAACCGCGCTGCACCTGGCCGTTGACGCGCAGTTCGGCGGTCATGTGTTGCAGGCTGCCGCTGACCGGGTCGACGCAACGTTGCGGGGCTACCCATAACTCCACGTGCTGGTTGTTGGCCTCGGTCATCAGGTTGAAACGGCCGTCACCGATTTGTTCTTCTACATAAGGCACCGCCAGTGGCGGCTGGCCTTCGCGTTCCAGCACCAGGCCCTTGGCGGTGACGTTCATCACCCAGGTCGGCTTGTGGCCGTTGGCGCGCAGGATCATGCGTTTGAAGTCGGGGTCGTTGCAGGCCGAGGTCGACCGCTCGACGCGGTAGAGTTGTTGCAGGTCGACGCTGCCCTGGGTGCCACTGGCAACCCCGGAGAACTTACCGCGCAGGTCGGCAAACAACGCGCCTTGCTCGCCAGCAAGGGAGGCTGCCTCCTGCAGGATGCTGGTGCCGCCGGTGTCGTTGACCACGTAATTGCGTTTGTCGCTGCAGGGCTGGAACAGCAGTTTGCCGCCGACTGCCGTGAGTTCGCCCTGCATGCGGGTCAGTCCGGCGATAGAAGGCTTGGCCGGATCGTTATCGAACATCTGGCAGGCGCCAAACAGGGGAAACAAGGCAAGTAGAGCGAGGGTATGGGCGGCACGCATGGTCGGGTCTCCAGACAAGTGCCGTCACGTTACGCAGGCCTGCGCTGCATCACAAGTCCGGGACAGGGTTTGAGCCGCCTGCCCCGCAATGATGGGAAACGGCGCGTTGTTGTTTGAAACTTTTCCTACACTCAGGTTCGGAGAGTTGTGAGAGGGTCGACCTCTTTTGACCGGAGGTCGCCATGAATATCAAATGGAGCATCTGCATGCTGCTGCTGTGGGCAAATACTGGCTTTTCGGACGAGCCCGCCCGGCTTTCTTACTCGTCAGCCACTGACTTCACGGATATTTCGATGACGCTCAAGCGTGCTGGAAAGTCCGATTCGGCTTATGTCGACGTGGATGTCTCGCTGAGCCCAGAGGCGAAGGCAAGGACACAATCCATTACGCTGCTGGCCTACCAAAAGTACGTAACACTCTATGTAGACGGTTACCCGTTAAGCACGTCCAAGGTTCAAAGCCAGCTGGGCGGGGCGTTCAGGTTTTCCGCCCCGCGTGCGCTGGTGGTTGAATGGATGTCTCGGTTCTCACGTGAGGCGGTGGCCGCTCAACCCACGATGTAGGTCTGACCGGTTTGCAAGCCCTCGACGCTTTTTGCGTAGGCCAGTGCCACGTCGGCACCTGTCGCCGGTTTGAACCCGCGGAAGTACGGCGCGTAGCTGCCCATCGCCTCCAGCAGGACAGTCGGGCTCACCGAGTTGACGCGCAGCCCGCGCGGCAACTCGATCGCCGCGGCTTTGACGAAGGCATCGAGTGCGCCGTTGACCAGTGCCGCGGAGGCGCCGGTGCGGATTGGATCGCGGTTCAGAATGCCACTGGTGAAGGTGAATGAGGCGCCATCGTTGGCGTACTCGCGGCCGATCAACAGCAGGTTGACCTGGCCCATCAGCTTGTCGCGCAGGCCCAGTTCGAAATCGCTTTCGCTCATCTCACCCAGCGCCACAAAGTTCACGCTGCCTGCCGCACAGACCAGGGCATCGAACTTGCCGGTCTGTTCGAACAGCTTGCGGATCGACGCGCTGTCGCTGATATCCACTTGGAAGTCACCGCTGTTGCGGCCGATGCTGATCACGTCGTGACGCTGAGCCAGCTCTGCCTTGACCGCAGAGCCAACCGTGCCGCTGGCACCAATCAATAGGATTTTCATCGTGCTGTTCCTCCAAGGGGTAAGTGAGGATTCAGTCTAGTGTGGCTTTTTGGGCGGATAAACGTGCTAATAGGCAACCTTTGGTTTTCAAATGGAAACAATCCATGAGCGAGATGGATGATCTGGCGGCCTTCGCCGTGCTGATCGAAGCCGGTAGCTTTACCGTGGCCGCCGAGCAACTGGGCTGCAGCAAAGGGCAGTTGTCCAAGCGGATCAGCCAGTTGGAAGCGCGGTTTTCCGTGGTGCTGCTGCACCGCACCACGCGCAAGCTCAGCCTGACGGCCGCCGGCGCAGCGTTGCTGCCCCAAGCCCAGGCTTTGGTGGTGCAGGTGGATCGGGCCCGGCAGGCATTAGCCCGGCTTAAGGACGACCTGGCCGGACCGGTGCGCATGACAGTGCCGGTGTCGTTGGGGGAAACATTCTTCGACGGCTTGTTGCTGGAGTTTTCCAAAGAGTACCCGCAAGTGCAGATCGAGCTGGAGCTCAACAACAGCTACCGGGATCTGGCGCGGGACGGCTTTGACCTCGGCGTGCGCTCAGGTGCCATCGAGAACGAGCGCCTGGTGGCCAAACCATTGCTGGCCTGGCATGAGATGACCTGCGCCAGCCCGGCCTACCTCGAGCAGCACGGCGAGCCGCAGACCCCGGCCGACCTGGCAACCCACACCTGCCTGCTCAACAGCCATTACAGCGGGCGCGAAGAGTGGCTGTACCACCAGCAGCACGAATTGCTGCGGGTGCGGGTCAGCGGCACATTCGCCTCCAACCATTACAACCTGTTGAAAAAGGCCGCGCTGGTGGGCGCCGGTATCGCACGGCTGCCGTCCTATGTGCTTCCAGCAGAATTGGCTGACGGCCGCTTGCGTTGGCTCCTGCGCGAGTATCAGACGCGAAGCCTGCCGATGTACCTGGTGCATCCTTATCAGGGCGGTTTGCCGCGTCGCACCCAGGTGTTGGCCGATTACCTGGTGGATTGGTTCAAGCGCAGCGGCGAGGCGCTGGATCGGCTTTAAGCGCAGCGACGGGCGATCAGGTGATCGATGGACAGACGCCCCGGCCCTTTGGCCACGAGCAGCAACAGCAGCGCGATCCAGGTGCCATGGGTTGGGTAGGCGTCCGGGTAGACGAACAGCTGAATCACCAGAGTCATACCGATCAGGGCCAAGGCCGAGAAGCGCGTGGCGAACCCCACCAGGATCAACACCGGGAAAAAATGTTCGGCGAATGCGGCCATGTGCGCCGCGATTTCCGGCGACAACAGCGGCACGTGGTATTCGCTGCGAAACAGCGGCAATGTCGAAGCCGCCAGTTTCGGTGCACCTAGTTGGAAGGTGCCGCTGATCAAATCAATCGCGAAGCCTTCGACTTTGGTTTGCCCGGATTTCCAGAACACGGCTGCAATGGAGAAGCGTGCGAGAAAGGCGATCAGGCTGTAGGGAATCTGTTCGAAAAGCGCGATAACCCGATTGATCAGGCACGATGGACGAGTATTCATGGCGATACCTTTTGTTCTGGTTGCAAATGGGTGATTGCGTTGTGGCTGATCAACAGCGTCAGGCATTGGTGCAGATCGAACTCGGTGGACGTTTCAAGCGCCTGCTCCACGGCTTTTTCCAAGGGCGTGCCATGGGCCAGGCTGTCGATAAACGCGACTGAGCCGTGGTCGATAGCAAACACCTGAACGTCCAGGCCCTGACGCATGACCAGCGCACCCTGGGCGTGCCAGGGATTCAACGTGGCCAGGCCACCCTCGGTCTGGTGCGCGGCCCACACGGCCACCACCGCATAGGCTGAATTCAAGGTGGCCAGGGAGGGATGCAGTTGCAGGCGCAGTTTCCCCAGGTCTGCCTGGCCTTGCAGTGCCAGGAGAACCGTCTGCTGGTCCAGCGGCTGGGTATCCGCTGCGTGATAGGCACGCACACGCAAGCGTTCCAGGCGCGCGACATCCGCCAGGTAGGGCACGCTGGCGGCAGGCTCGAAATCCTGGATAAACGCCGCGAACGCACTGCCGTACTCGCTGATCAACGGGCTGGTGGGTGGGCAAACCTGTACAAACAGGCCAGCCATTGCTCGGAAGAACTCATCGCCCACCAGTTGCAATGTCACGGGATATGCGGTCGCCAGTGCGTTGATCAATGAGCTGTGCACATTATTGCGATACACCACGAAGCGGCTGGCGGGGTCGGCGCCATTGGTGCTGAATAGGCCCTCGGGGCAGGCCAGGTCCGGCGCCAATAAGGCCTCGGCGAAATCGTCGTGCAGGCTCATGCTTTCACCTTCGACAGATGCCATTCGGCTTGTTGAGCCTCGGCCAGCAGTACGCTGAACGCTGGCACCTGGTTGTCCCGCTCGATCAAAGTCGCCACTGAGCCGACCTGTGTCAGTACCTTTTCGTACAGCTGCCACACGGCGTTATCAATCGGTGCGCCGTGATCATCGATCAGCAGGCGATCACCAAGGCTGTCAGTGTCTTCGGCAAAACCGGCCAGATGAATCTCGCCCACCGCGTGCAATGGCAACGCGTCGAGGTAGGCAAGTGGATCGCGCTGGTGGTTGATGCACGACACATAGACGTTGTTTACATCCAGCAGCAAACCACAGCCAGTGCGGCGGATGACTTCGCTGATGAAGTTTGTCTCGTCCAGGGTAGAGCGCTGGAATTGCAGATAAGTCGACGGGTTTTCCAGCAGCATCGGGCGCTTGAGCGTGCTTTGCACCTGGTCAACGTGTTCGCACACCCGTTGCAGGGTCGCGCTGTCGTAGGCCAGGGGCAGCAGGTCATTGAGAAACACCGGGCCGTGACTTGACCAGGCCAGGTGTTCGGAAAAAGAGTGGGGTTGGTAGCGTTCGATCAGCGCGGCCAACCGTGCCAGGTGCTCACGGTCCAGCGGGTCTTCGCCGCCGATGGACAGGCCCACGCCGTGCAAGGACAGCGGGTACTGCTCGCGGATCAACCCCAGGTAATGATGAAACGGGCCGCCGGCCACCATGTAGTTTTCGGCGTGCACTTCAAAAAAACCGATGTCGGGCGAGGTCTCCAGCACTTCAAGGAAATGCTCATGCTTGAGCCCCAGCCCGGCCCGGCGGGGAAGGCCGGGCGCCTGAGCCTGGGAGACGGCTTGCAGGGATGAAAGGGTCATCATCAGTACTCAGGTTTTACGAGGTTTCAGGACTTGGCGGTGAAGGCTGCTTCCTGGCCGAAACCGGTGGGCGAGGTGGAGCTTGGGGTCTTGAGGCAGGTGCCGGCTGGGACCAGTTTCCAAGCGTTGGCTTGATCCTTGGTTTTCGAGGTGCCAGCGCAGGAAGTGCCTGCACCCGCGGCGCAATCGTTCTTGCCAGCTTCTGCGACGCCGAAACATTTCTGCATGTCGTCGGCAGCGTGGGCGGTGGTGGTCAGGGCGGACAGGCTCAGGGCGGAACCGAGGGCCAGAACGAGGGTGGCGGCGGACAGTTTGGTCGTCATGGTGTATCTCCAGCAGTAGGTTGAGGTGGCAGGCTTACATGCCTGCTTACACCTCTAGAGACGGTACGGAGAAAATCGTTACAAGCGCGTAGGGAAAATCTTTTATTTTTCCCAAAAAAATGAGGAGCTGGTTTCCCAGCTCCTCTGATGGCTTTCATCAAGGGCCTTTTATCAGCCGCCCAGATACGCCTCGCGCACCTTCGGATCGGTCAGCAACTGCTCGCCCGTCCCCTGCATCACTACCCGGCCGTTTTCCAGCACATAGGCACGGTCAGCGATTTTCAGCGCCTGGTTGGCGTTCTGCTCCACCAGGAACACCGTCACACCGTCCTTGCGCAGCTGTTCGATGATGTCGAAGATCTGCTGGATGATGATCGGTGCCAGGCCCAGTGAAGGTTCGTCCAACAGCAACAGCTTGGGTTTGCTCATCAGCGCCCGGCCGATGGCGAGCATCTGCTGCTCGCCGCCGGACATGGTGCCGCCGCGCTGGCTGAAGCGCTCCTTGAGCCGAGGGAACAGGTGCAGCACCTTGTCCATCTGCTCCTGGTAATCGCCCTTGTCGGTGAAGAACCCGCCCATGGCCAGGTTCTCTTCCACGGTCAGGCGCGAGAACACACGACGGCCTTCCGGCACCACCGCAATGCTCTTGCGCATGATCTGTGAGGATTGCTGACCCACCAGTTCTTCACCCATGTAGCGGATGCTGCCACTGTGGGCCTGGGGCGAACCGCACAGGGTCATCAACAGGGTCGATTTGCCGGCACCGTTGGCGCCGATCAGCGTGACGATCTCACCCTGACGCACTTCGACGTTGACGCTGTGCAGGGCCTGGATCTTGCCGTAGAAAGTGGAAACGTTTTCGAATTGCAGCATTTTACGCTTCCCCCAAATAGGCTTTGATCACTTCAGGATTGTCGCGGATCTGCTCCGGCGTCCCGTCGGCCAAAGGCGTGCCCTGGTTGATCACCACGATGTGGTCGGAAATGCTCATGACCAGTTTCATGTCGTGTTCAATCAACAACACCGTGGCGTTGTTTTCCTCACGCAACACGCTGATCAGCGCCTTGAGGTCTTCGGTTTCCTTGGGGTTCAGGCCGGCCGCGGGTTCGTCGAGCATGAGGATCCGCGGGCGGGTCATCATGCAGCGGGCGATTTCCAGGCGACGTTGCTGACCGTAGGCCAGGGTGCCGGCTGGGCGGTTGGCAAACTCGGTCAGGTTGACCTTGTCCAGCCAGTACTCGGCGTACTCCATGGCCTCGCGCTCGCTCTTGCGGAACGCCGGGGTCTTGAACAGGCCTGCGAAGAAGTTGGTGTTCAGGTGTCGGTGCTGGGCAATCAGCAGGTTCTCGACCGCCGTCATGTCCTTGAACAACCGCACGTTCTGGAACGTCCGCACCACACCCTTGCGGGCGATTTCGTGACCGGCCAGGCCCTGGATCGGCTGGCCGTCCAGCAGGATGCTGCCACCGCTCGGCTTGTAGAAACCGGTGAGGCAGTTGAACACCGTGGTCTTGCCGGCGCCGTTGGGGCCGATCAACGCTACCACTTGTTTCTCTTTCACGGTCAGGGCCACGCCGTTGACCGCCAGCAAGCCGCCGAAGCGCATGCTCAGATTTTCGACTTTCAGGATCTCGCGGCTCATTTGCGCAGCTCCATGTGTGGACGTTGCATGGGCAGCAGGCCTTGAGGACGCCAGATCATCATCAGCACCATCATGGCGCCGAACATCAACATGCGGTATTCGCTGAACTCACGCATCATTTCCGGCAGCAGGATCATCACGATCGCCGCCAGGATCACGCCCAGTTGCGAGCCCATGCCACCCAGTACCACGATGGCGAGGATGATCGCCGACTCGATGAAGGTGAACGACTCCGGCGTCACCAGGCCTTGGCGAGCGGCGAAGAAGCTGCCGGCGAAACCGGCAAACGTTGCCCCGAGGGTAAATGCCGAAAGCTTGATGACTGTCGGGTTCATGCCCAGTGCACGGCAGGCGATTTCATCTTCACGCAGCGCTTCCCACGCACGGCCGATGGGCATGCGCAGCAGGCGGTTGATCACGAACAGGGCAGCCAGTGCCAGCAGCAACGCCACCAGGTACAGGAACACCACTTTGCTCACCGGGTTGTAGTCGATCCCGAAGTACTCGTGGAAGGTCTGCATGCCTTCTGCGGCGCTACGGTCGAACGTCAGCCCGAAGAAGGTCGGCTTGGGGATGCTGCTGATGCCGTTGGGGCCGCCGGTGATGTCGGTGAGGTTACGCAGGAACAGACGGATGATTTCACCGAAACCCAGGGTCACGATCGCCAGGTAGTCACCGCGCAGGCGCAACACCGGGAAGCCCAGCAGGAAGCCGAACGTAGCCGCCGCCATGCCCGCCAAAGGCAGGCAGATCCAGAAGCCCCAGCCCAGGTAGTGCGAGAGCAGCGCGTAGGTGTAGGCACCCACCGCGTAGAAGCCCACGTAACCCAGGTCGAGCAAGCCGGCCAGGCCCACCACAATGTTCAGGCCCAGGCCCAGCAACACGTAGATCAGGATCAGGGTGGCGATGTCGACCGCACCGCGCGAGCCGAAGAACGGCCAGATCAACGCGGCCACGATCAGGCCGATGATGATGTAGCGCTGGGTACGCGGCAGGGTCAGGAATTGGCTGACCTTGGGCGATACCAACGGGCCACGGTTGCCCTTGAACAGGGCGCCGACCTGCTGGGTGAACAGCACGCGCAGGAACATCAGCACCGAACACAGGGCGATGATGGTCAGGGTCACGGGACCGGTGCCATGCACTTCCAGGTTGATGCCGACAATGCTCAGCTTGAGGCCGAGTACCGGAAAGGCCACGGCCCATACCAGCAAGGCGCTGAAAAACGCCGATTTAAGATATCTGCTCATACTTTCTCAACCTCCGGACGGCCCAGGATGCCGGTCGGACGGAACAACAGCACCAGAACCAACAGGCCGAACGCCACGACGTCCTTGTACTGGTCGCCGAAGATATCGGCGCCAAAGGCTTCGGCCACACCCAGCACCAGGCCACCGAGCATCGCGCCCGGGATACTGCCGATGCCGCCCAAAACCGCCGCAGTAAAGGCCTTGAGGCCTACCAGGAAACCGGCGTTGGGGTTGATCACGCCGTACTGCATGCTCAGCAGCACCGCCGCAACGGCAGCCAGTGCGGCACCGATCACGAAGGTCAGGGCGATGATGTTGTTGGTGTTGATGCCCAGCAGGTTGGCCATCTTGATGTCTTCGGCGCAAGCCCGGCAGGCGCGCCCCAGACGGGAGCGAGAGATGAACAGGGTCAGGCCCAGCATCGCCACCAGGGTGACGACAAAGACCAGGATCTGCATGTACGAAATCAGCACTTCTTGTGCGCCACCTGGGCCGAAGGAGATGCTCCCCGGGATCAGGTTGGGAATGGACTTGTCCTTGGAGTCCTGGGACAGCAATACGGTGTTCTGCAGGAAAATCGACATGCCGATGGCGGAAATCAGCGGGATCAGACGGTTGCTGCCACGCAAGGGACGATACGCAACGCGCTCGATACTGTAGCCATAGGCACTGGTCACGACGATCGACGCCAGGAACGCGGCGGTCATCAACAGCGGCAGGGAGTGGATACCCATCATGGCCAACCCGGCAAGGGCGATAAAGGCCACGTAGGAACCAATCATGTACACCTCGCCATGGGCGAAGTTGATCATTCCAATGATGCCGTAAACCATTGTGTAGCCAATGGCTATCAAGGCATAGGTGCTGCCAATGGTCAGGCCATTAACCAGCTGTTGGAAAAAATGATAGATCTCAGGCATTACAGCGCTCCTAAAAACCCGATACGCATTTCACTGGTGGAGTCATTTCCGGCCTGTGCCCTGTTCTGTGACCAGGTTGCACAAAGCGTTTGCCAGCGAACCGCTGGTGACGGTTTTAAGATTTTCAGGTGAGCCAGCGCCCGGATCGCGGGTGACAGGCCCATAAACCTCGTAAAACAAAGCCCACTGCTCTCACAGTGGGCTTGTTGGACCAGTAACGCCTGGCTTACTGAGGGGAAACTTCGGTTTTTGGTTTACCGAAGTGCCATTCGTAGACCACGAATTTGAAGTCCTTCAGGTCGCCCTTGGCGTCGAAGCTCAGATCGCCGGTAGGGGTCTTGAAGGTGCCCGCGTGAATGGCGGCTGCCACTTTGGCGGTGTCTTCGCTCTTCGCAGCGGCAATACCGCCGGCGATCACTTCGATGGCCGAGTAGGCTGGGAACACGAACGGACCGGTTGGGTCCTGCTTGTTCTTGGCGAACTCTTCAACGATGGCTTTGTTGGCCGGGTCGGTGTCGAAGGATTTAGGCAGGGTTACCAGCAGGCCTTCGGAAGCGCCCTGGGCGATTTGCGAGATGGAGTCGTTGCCGACGCCTTCCGGGCCCATGAACTTGGCGTTCAGGCCTTTTTCCTTGGCTTGGCGCAGGATCAGGCCCAGCTCAGGGTGGTAGCCGCCGTAGTAGACGAAGTCGACGTTGGCTTGCTTGAGTTTCTGGATGATCGAGGAGAAGTCTTTGTCGCCGGCGTTCAGACCTTCGAAGACGGCAACCTTGGTGCCTTTCTTCTCGAGGGTTTGTTTAACGGCGGTGGCGATGCCTTCACCGTATTGCTGCTTGTCGTGCAGGACGGCAACGATCTTCGGCTTCACGTGGTCGGCGATGTAGTTGCCGGCGGCCGGGCCTTGGGCGCTGTCCAGGCCGATGGTGCGGAAGATCAGCTTGTAGCCACGGGCGGTGATTTCCGGGCTGGTGGCAGCCGGAGTAATCATGATCACGCCTTCGTCTTCATAGATGTCGGAGGCAGGTTGAGTGGAGCTGGAGCAGAGGTGACCGACCACGAACTTGACGCCGTCGTTGACCACTTTGTTGGCGACGGCAACGGCTTGTTTAGGATCGCAAGCGTCGTCGTATTCCTTGGCCTCAAGCATCTTGCCGTCTACGCCGCCCTTGGCGTTGATGTCGGCGATGGCTTGCTTGGCACCCATGAATTGCATGTCGCCGTATTGCGTCACTGGACCGGTCTTAGGCCCTGCGATACCGATCTTGATGGTGTCGGCTGCGAACGAATGGCCGGCAACCCCAGCCAGGACCATAGCGGCAAACAGTTTGGAAATCTGCTTAGTAGCCTTATTCATAGTGCTCCACTCTTACTGTTGTATTTTTTATAGTTCTAGCGGCCTTGTGAGCTGCAGAACCGGATCAGATATCTCGGATATCCCCCCGGCAGTGCCCTGGCAACTGTACCGGTACAGTGTAGAGCGCCGGTTGATCGCTTGAAAAGCTGGCTGCTGGGGGCAAAACCCGGGTATGTCGCTTAAATGAAAGAAAAAGACAGAATTGCGGCGGGGTGATGCCAGAGTTTCGGGCAATCCTTGGCTTTCCTGACACTTTCTCTCGGTGACTCATTTGCAACTGGGTTTTTCTACCAGGGCCACGACGTTATGATTGCGCCGTTTTTTACTCAGGTGAATTCCCATGACGCAAGAACCTAGCACCCTCTATGCCAAGCTGCTTGGTGAAACCGCCGAAATATCCTGGAAGGAGCTTGAGCCGTTCTTTGCCAAGGGTGCCCTATTGTGGGTCGACGCTGGCCTGGATTTGATCGAAGCCGCCGAGGGAATGGCCGAGGACAACCGCGACAAAGTCGCTGCCTGGCTGGCCTCTGGCAGCCTGGGCGAAGTGTCTGCGACGCGGGCGCTGGACCTGGTTGAGCGCGATCCGAGCCTGTGGGCCGTGGTGGTTTCGCCGTGGATCCTGATCCAGGAAAGGGCGGTGGCTTCCAAGTAGGCACTGAAACGGTGCGTGAATTTCAGGTTTGAAAGTGTGTAGCGGGGTAACCGCTGGCGCCGTGATGGCATCTTGCCGTGAAGAAAGGTCACAGCTCAGGGTGACGCGCACGTCATGGGAACAGTTTTTCCATGGCTGACAGCGGGGAAGAATTGTTTCCCGGTGTTTGAAAAGCCTGGCGATTGTCGGATCTTGGCAGTAGGAAGACATGGAATTCCGGTAAAGTGCGCAGCCTGTCACCCGGAGCCCATCATGCCGTCTACGCTGCCCCCCTCAGCGAAACCCTCGCACCAGCTGCTCTACCTTATCTACGGTAAACAAGACGTTTACCGGCGTGAGGCCAAATTCAGCATGCTCACTGCCTTGGCACGGCTCAAGCCGGGTGAGTCATTGTGTATCCGGGTCATGACCGATCGTCCGCAGGATTTTATCGGCTGGCCGGTGGAAACCATCGAGCTGGACGAGCAGACCCTGATCCAATGGCAGGGCGACAACGGTTACCTGCACCGGCGCAAGGCCTGTGCGATCGCCCAAGGCTTGACGCTGGCGGACACCACGCTGTTCGTCGACACCGACACGCTGTTCCTCAAGTCGCCCCATCGCGTCTTCGAACTCATCGGCTCGGGCCAGTATGTGATGGACGAATTCGAGTACGACTGGAGCTATGTCTGCAAACGCCCGGACTACCTCAAGCTGGGCCAGCACCTGCATGCCCACGGCATTTCTGCCAGCAACAGTTTCAAGCTCTACAACAGTGGCCTGTGCGGCGTGCGCGCCAGCGACTGCGCGTTGCTCAAGACCGCGATTGGCCTGATCGACGAGTGGACGCAGGGTTCATTCGACATTCACACCATCGAGCAAGTCGCGATTTCCTTCGCGATGCGTGGCAAGAAGGTGCGCGAGGCCAGGAAGTTCGTTCATCACTATTACGCCGAAAAGCGCTTCTTCCACGCCATGCAGGCGCATTTTTTCAGCCTGCATGGCGAAACCTTCAGTCCTGAGTTGGTGGCGCGTTGCCTGGAGGTGCCGCAGGTCAAGCCCGTGCCATCAGCCTGGCAACGGTTGCTTATCAAATGGAAGCTGCGCAATCAGCGCAAACACCTGAAAAGGGTCGGGCGCGACCTGCTCTACGGCAGCGCGGCGCCTGAGAACCCCTATTACGAGGTGTGTCGCCAGGGTTGGTGGGAATCGGCCTCGCGTGAAATCCGCGATTGGGATGAGGCAGAGCAGAACAAGTTCTTCGGTTCGAGCCAAGCCGGCTGGCCCCAGCAACTGCCCCGGCCGATGAAGTCTGCGGACGAACAAGCCATCGTCGACTACCTGCACCAACGAAGAACCTGATGAGCCTGCGACGGCGCCCAGAAGCGCCGTCGCATGGCTTCAGGCGGTCTTGCCAGTGTGGTTATTCAACGAAATAACCTTGGTCTTACCGATGCGGTGGCGGTAGATCTCGCGCAGGTACTTGATCGCCTTCTTGACGCAATCCCGTGACAGGCGAATGTCATTGATCGACACGAATTTCTCTTTGTCGTTGATCAGCTCGCGGTACTTCTTCTCATACATCGGCTTGATCGCGTACCAGTTGGTATCGAGGATCTTCGCCGGGTTTTCGAACTCGTTGAGCAGCTCGTCGATACGGTCTTCGTCGAAGTCCTCGTGGATGATGAAATCCAGGATCGAGTTATCCAGGGTGTCATCGAACCGGTAGGGGTTGCGCGCAAAGCAGCGTTTGATAAACGCCACGATCAAGGTAAGGAAGTCATCCGACAGGCACGGGCTTTTGGCGATCAGCGTGGTCAGCGACAGGTTGGCAGAGGCACCGATCACCAGGGCATAGCGCTTGAGCGTGGTGTTGGGGAACAGGCTGTTGAGGTGGGTCTTGAGCCGGTTCAGGTCCATGTAGGACAGCTTGTAGTCCTTGGGCAACGAAACAATCGACACCACCGACGAGCAGTTCTTGAAGAAATGCAGGTCATGCAATGCGGCCGCGTCGTAGCCCGAATTCTTGTACTGCTCCAGCGACGCCTTGTAGCGCTTGGATTCGATCGGCAGCAGGCTGATGCCTTCGATAGCCTGGGTGACCTTGTTGAAGTGCGGCAGGTCGATGGAGCGGAAGAACAGGTCATCGATGTTCAGGCGCTGCGGCTCTTTCTCGAATACCTTGAACTTGTCGCTCGACGGCGCCGGGGTTTCCGGCACGACGGACTCGGCGTAGGCAATCGCCACCGGGCCGGCCAGGCTCATGAACAGGTCGTTGGCATCCAGGCGGATGGTTTCGCCGATGTCGATCCCGGCGCGCCGGAAGTAGTTCTGGTCGTAGTCGGTGGTCACCGCCTGGGCCGTGAGGATGTTGAAAATCTGCTGGGAAATGTACTGGTTGGCGTGTTTTTCCATGGCATTGACGTCAATGTTCTGGATGTTGCCGTCATCGCTTTCTTCGGCATAACGCATGATGTCGTTGGAGATCAGCATCATCGCGTTCCACGGCCGGATACGCCCCTTCACGCTGGCTTCGCTGCTGTCTTCATTGGCGAAGTTGTACGAGAAGTCCCATTCTTCCGACAGGTATTTGCACAGCAGACGCCCGGCGTTGATGTGCAGCGCCTCGGACATTTCGCTGCGGTGGTCGGAAATGTTCGGCAGCACGCAAATGCCGCTGGTGAAGATCGGCTCGAACACGAAGGCATGGCCGCTTTTGCTGTCGTGCTCATCGGCGGGCTTGGTGTCGAACGTTTTGTTCATGTACGAGTGCTGCTGGGCCAGGCCGAACTCCGAGGCCATGCCCGAGCCGGTGCCACCGCCAGCGCTGAAGATCGAGAAGTACAGGCGTGACTGGTTGGCCTTGATGCCGCACGAGTCGATCAGGTACGAGTGGATCATCTTCCAGTCAGGGCTGGAAAAACGCTGGGTATCTTTATTGAGGATGATCTTGGCCAGGTACTGGCCAAGGATCGGCGCGTTACCGGCGCCACCGGCATGGACTTCCGACAGGTCCATGATTTTCATCTTGCTGTAGTCGCGCAAAAAGCCGCTTTTTTCGCCTTTGCGCGAGAAACGGATGCGCCCGGCGATGTCCTTGTCCAAGTCGCCGAGCATCACCAGCGGCTCCACCAGGAACACCGGTTTGCTGGCCTTGCCGCTGCCCAGGCGCAGGTTGTTGCGGATCCACTGGGCGGGGCTGTAGCCCTTGTCCTGCGACTTGTCTTCGTTGCTGAATTCGTTCAGGTAGAACTTGCGCGCGTTGTACACCAGTTCCGCCACGTCGAGCGCGATGTTCGAACCGCAACGGCCCAGGCCGATCAGGCACACCGAGGGGAATTCCTGCTCGTTGCGCGGATCGTTGTCGCCTTCCAGATGGGGCGGGCGGGGGAACACCATGTCGCGCAGGCCATCGAGGTTGTCGAGGATGCGGTCGGTATTGGTTTCGGTGAAGTACAGGTATTGCTGGGTGGCCAGCGGGCGGGCGGTGCTCAATGACTGTGAACCTGAGGGTTTTTCCGCAGGAGCTGGGAGCAACACGTCGGATACCACGGTGGCAGAGTTATTTTTAGAAGTCATTGTGCGCCATGTGCCTGGGCGGATGGCTGGAAAACATCAAAAGGCCATCACGGAATGGGAGTTCGCGACTTTACAGTGCGTCCTTGTCCTGGGCGAGTGGGCTAAACCCTAGTGTTTTCGGGGAAAACCTGGCCGGACTCTGATGAATCGGCCGTTCGTCGGCGTTCTTTAGGCGAATGATGGCGAAATGCCAAAGAATCGGCGTCAGCGAATTGGCCTGACGACGGACGGGGAGCCGCCACGGCTCGGGGCGGGATCTTTCGGCACATTGCTGTCTTTGGTGACCCCCACGTTGAGCGGGTAGAGCGGGTTGCGTTGATTGATGCCCTGCATCACACCCATGATGTCACTGGCCGACACCGCCGGGCTAAGCAGGTAGCCCTGCACGAAATCACAGCCATGCTTGAGCAGCAGGTCAAATTGGGCCTGGGTTTCCACGCCTTCGGTCACCACCTGCAAGTGCAGGGTGTGGGCCATGCCAATCACCGCCTGGACGATCTCGATGTCGGCGGTGGACTTGGGAATATCCTGGATAAACGAGCGGTCGATCTTCAGGGTGTTGAGGGGCAAGCGCTTGAGGTAAGCGAGGGATGAGTAGCCGGTGCCAAAGTCATCGATGGCCAGCGACACGCCCAGCGCACGGATTTGCCGCAGCAACGCCAAGGTGCTGCTGATGTTGCCCATCAGGGCGTTTTCGGTGACTTCCAGCTCCAGGCGGTTGGCGCCGATCCCGCTGAAGCGCAAGGCGTCTTCGATTTCATCTGCCAGCTCATCGCGGGCCAGGTTCAGGGCCGAGCAGTTCACCGCCATGGTCAGGTCGGTATAACCCCGTTCAGACAGCAGGCTCAGGTCATGACAGGCTTGGCGCAGTACCCAGTGGTCCAGTTCGGCAATCAGGCCATTGCTTTCGGCGATGCCGATAAAGCGGTCCGGAGCCAGCAAACCATGCTGTGGATGTTGCCAGCGAACCAGCGCTTCCAGCCGCGTGACCTTGCCCTGTTTCATGTCGAAAATCGGTTGGTAGAACAGCACCAGTTGGTTGCGGGCGCGCAGGGCGCCGCGCAGTTCCTCTTCCAGTTGCAGTTCGAGGAAGGCGCGGGTTTTCAGGTTGGAGCTGAAGAAGTTCAGGCTGTTACGCCCGGTGTCTTTGGACTGGTACAGCGCCAGGTCGGCGGTTTTCAGCAGTTCTTCGCAGGTCAGGCCGTCATCGGGGAACAGGCTGATACCGATGCTGGTGGTCATCACCATGCGTCGGCCGGCCAGTTCGATGGGTTCTTTCATCTGTTGCATGATGCGCTGGGCCAGGTGTCGGGCTTCGTCGCGGTGGTGGATGCTGATCAGGATGCAGAACTCATCGCCGCCAAACCGCGCAACCACATCGGCGTGGCTGCGTACCGAGCCCTTGATGTGCCCGGCCAGCACGGTGAGCAATTGGTCGCCGGCGTCATGCCCGAGGCTGTCATTGATGCGCTTGAAGTGGTCGATATCGAGGAAAATCACCGCCATCATGCCGTGGGAGGCGGTTTTTTCGGCGAGCTTTTCCGCGAAGATCTGGTTGAAGCCTCTTCGGTTGAGCAGGCTGGTCAGGGCGTCGTAATGGGCTACCTGCTGCAGCGAGGCGCGGGCCTGGTCGAGTTCGCTGAGCAGGGCATTGACCCGGCGCAGGTCACGTTCCTTGTGCTGCAGCTTCTTGTCGGCCAGGGCCGCGCTGATGCTGCTGCCGATTACCAGCAGGGTGATGACGGCGACCGACAGGCCAAGTTGGATAGGGTTGTTATCCAGAGGCAATGAGAGGTCAGCCCCGGTGGGGACGATCAGTTGCATGGCCGCCATGCCGGTAAAATGCATGCTCAAAATGCCTGCGCCTAATACCAGGCTGGCGGCGTACTTGAGCAGTTGATGGAATACACCGCTACCGCTACGCAAATAGCTCGACAGCAACAACGCCGCAAGGCTGGCGCCCATGGCGATACCTACCGAGGCCATGAACAGTTTCGTTTCGAAATACACCTGTGCCTGGGAGCGCATGGCCGACATGCCGACGTAATGCATCAAGGCGATGCCGATGCCCATCCACACCGACGCCAGCAAATACTGGTGGAAGCGCAGGTGGGAGTGACTCAGGGTTTGCATGGCGATCAACGATGCGATCAACGCGATCAGCAAGGACGCGAACGTCATGAGCAGTTCGTAGTGGATGGCAATCGGGGCTTGGAAGGCCAACATGCTGATGAAGTGGGTGGACCAGATTCCGCCTGCCAGGCAACCGGCGCCAAGCCAGCGCCAATGGCGCCGTGCAGTGGGGTCTTCGACGTGGCCGACGCGTTCGGCCATGTCCAGCGTGCCGAAACCCGCCGCGCACGCGACCAGATAGGCCAGTAGCACCAGAAAGGGGTTATGACTGCAATTGAGTAATAAGTGCCCGCTCTCAGGAAGCTCGGTAAAAAAGTGCAGACCCAGCCATTCCATAGCATGTCCCGTCATAGCGTCACGTCACTGCCTACGGCGATGACCTATGGGGACCAGTGTAGACGTGTAGGAGAATTCGCCAAGGAGTAATGGCACTTTGCTTCTCTACGATTTTGGCATTCGACCCATAGCGTTTGATGCTAAGCACTGATGGGCAGGTCCAGTTCGAACGGTGCTTCCAGTGGCGCCAGGCCAAATGCGGCGCGGGCTGCATCGCAATCAGCGTTGTGTACACCCTCATACCAGGAGGACTCGAATTCGCGGCACACACTGGAGCGCTGATCGTAGATCGTGCAGCGGGTGCCTTGGCCTACTTCCCCTTCAAGGCTGCAGCAGCGCGCCGGTTTCTGGTCGGTGCCGATCATCGCCACCCGGGTGGGGTTGATTTGCACCACCAGGTCATCGGGCACCGTACCCCCTGACGAGGCACACTCGCCCCAGAAGAAAGACACGCGAAAGTGTGAACAGCAGGCACCGCAATTCAGACACGGACTGGCTTCGGACATGGGCGTCATCGATAAGAAAAGTAGGGGTGGGGTGTTACGGAAGGCTCGCCATTCTATCCGGGCCATGGCCTTTGGGAAGGGGGGCAGGCACTTATATTTTTGTAGGCGAAGTCCCGTGCTGCCGGGCGAAATCATGCCCTATCAGCTTTACGAATCATTACAGACAACCGGGTGCTGGCTGACTATGTTGCAGGTACCGGGCAGGATGCATCGGGCATCGCAGCTCTCATAACAATAAAAGAGACGGACCCATGCAGAACTCGACCCAAGCGGCGAATGCCTGGCGCATTCTGTTCCTGCTGTTCCTCGCCAACCTGTTCAACTTTTTCGACCGCACGATTCCGGCGATCATCATTGAGCCAATCCGTATGGAATGGCATTTGAGCGACTTCCAGCTCGGCATCATCGGTACCGCCTTCACTATCGTCTACGCCATTGCCGGCCTGCCCCTCGGGCGCCTGGCCGACACCGGCTCGCGCAGCAAACTGATGGGTTGGGGCCTGTTCGCCTGGAGCGGGTTGACGGCGGTCAATGGCATGGTCGGCAGTTTCTGGACCTTTCTGCTGGTGCGCATGGGCATTGGCATTGGCGAAGCCAGTTATGCGCCGGCGGCCAATTCGCTGATTGGCGATCTGTTCCCGGCGCACCGTCGCGCGCGGGCCATGGGCATTTTCATGCTGGGCCTGCCGCTGGGGCTGTTGCTGGCGTTCTTCACCATCGGCTGGATGGTCAAGGCGTTCGACAGCTGGCGCGCGCCGTTCTTTATCGCGGCGGTACCGGGGATGATCCTGGCGGTGTTCATGTTCTATATCAAGGAGCCCAAGCGCGGCGCCGCCGAAACCGTGCAGGTCTCCCAGGAACGTGTCGACCGCCCGATCCGCCGTGTGCTGGCAGTGCCGACCTTCCTGTGGCTGGTGCTGGCCGGGCTGTGCTTCAACTTTGCGACCTACGCCTGCAACTCGTTCCTGGTGCCGATGCTGCAGCGTTATTTCCTGATGCCGTTGCAGGAGGCGGCCGTCGCCACGGGCGTCATCGTCGGGTTGACCGGTCTGGTCGGCCTGACGCTAGGCGGCTGGGTCGCTGACAAGATCCACCAGCGTGTTGCCAATGGTCGCCTGTTGTTCGCCGCGTTCAGCCTGATCATCTCCACCGTGACCACCGCCTGGGCGTTGCACGCCGGGCGCATTGAGATTGGCGTGTTTGTGGCGTTGTTCAGCGTGGGCTGGTTGTTCGCTTATAACTTCTACACCTGCGTGTATACGGCGATTCAGGACGTGGTTGAACCGCGCCTGCGGGCCACGGCCATGGCGCTGTTTTTTGCCGGGTTGTACTTGCTGGGCGGTGGGATGGGGCCGATCGTGGTGGGTGGGCTTTCCGATCATTTCGCCCATTCGGCGATGTACGCGGCCGGGGCGGAACAGATGACTGAAGCGTATAAAGCGGTGGGGTTGCATGACGCCATGTACCTGATCCCGGTAGCGCTGTTCTTGACCATGCTGTTTCTGTTCCAGGCGTCGCGCAGCTTTGTGCGCGATGCCAAGAAGATGAAGGAGGGGTTGAGTGCGGTGGAGGTGCCGGGTTCGGCGGTGGCAGCTTGAGACCGAGGTGACTCCTTCGCGAGCAAGCCCGCTCCCACATTCGACTGCATTCCAACGTTGGAACTCGGTCAACTGTGGGAGCGGGCTTGCTCGCGAAGAGGCCCGAAAGGCTAATTAAAGAAGGCCCGCATTGCGCGGGCCTTCTTTTTACTAGCCTGCGACCAGGACCCGAATCGCTTCCAAGCGCAGCGCCGCCTTATCCAGCATCGCCAAGCCTTGCTCACGTTGGGCACGCAAGGCCACCAACTCACTGTCACGCACGGTCGGGTTGACCGCTTGCAACGCGGTCAGGCGTGCCAGTTCTTCGTCGGTGTCCGCCGCCAGGCGACGCTTGGCCTCGGCCACGCGCTCGGCATGTTGCGGGGAGATCTTCTCTTCACCGGCGTTGATCCGTGGCGTCAGCTGGTCGCGCTGGGCCTGGATGAACTTGTTGGCGCTGGCCCGTGGCACGCTTTCCAACTGGTCATTGAGGGTCACGAACGACACACGGCTCGACAGGTCGTTGCCGTTGGCATCCAGCAGGCAGCGCAGGGCGGCAGGCGGCAGGTAGCGGCCCAGTTGCAGCGAGCGCGGGGCGACCACTTCGCTGACGTAGAGCAGTTCCAGCAACACGGTGCCAGGCTTGAGCGCCTTGTTCTTGATCAGCGCCACGGCGGTGTTGCCCATGGAACCGGACAGCACCAGGTCCATGCCGCCCTGCACCATCGGGTGTTCCCAGGTGATGAACTGCATGTCTTCGCGGGACAGCGCCTGGTTACGGTCGTAGGTGATGGTCACCCCTTCGTCGTCGCCCAGGGGGAAGCTGGCGTCGAGCATTTTTTCGCTGGGCTTGAGGATCAGCGCGTTTTCCGAATGGTCTTCGCTGTCGATACCAAAGGCGTCGAACAGGGTTTCCATGTAGATCGGCAGGGCGAACTGGTCGTCTTGCTCCAGGATGTCCTCGACCAGCGCATCACCTTCACCCGCGCCGCCGGAGTTGAGTTCCAGCAGGCGGTCGCGACCAGTGTGCAGCTCGTCTTCAAGACGCTCGCGCTCGGCACGGGCCTCGTCGATCAGGGCTTGCCACTCGCCGTCGTCGGCGTTTTCCAGCAGCGGCAGCAGGCGTGGGCCGAACTGATGTTGCAAGGCGTTGCCGGTCGGGCAGGTGTTGAGGAAGGCGTTGAGCGCTTCGTGGTACCACTGGAACAGGCGCTCTTGCGGGCTGGTTTCCAGGTACGGGACGTGCAGTTCGATCACGTGTTTCTGGCCGATCCGGTCCAGACGGCCGATGCGCTGCTCCAGCAAATCGGGGTGGGACGGCAGGTCGAACAGCACCAAGTGATGGGAGAACTGGAAGTTGCGACCTTCACTGCCGATTTCCGAGCAGATCAACACCTGGGCGCCAAACTCTTCATCGGCGAAGTAGGCCGCGGCGCGGTCACGTTCGAGGATGTTCATGCCCTCGTGGAACACCGTGGCCGGAATGCCGGAGCGCACGCGCAGGGCGTCCTCCAGGTCCATGGCGGTTTCGGCGTGGGCGCAGATCACTAGGACCTTGGTGCGCTTGAGCATTTTCAGCTGGTCGATCAGCCACTCGACGCGCGGGTCGAAGCGCCACCAGCGGTTTTCTTCTTCGATGTCCGGTTGCGACTGGAAGCTGACTTCCGGGTACAGCTCGGCGTGTTCGCCCAGCGGTAATTCCAGGTATTCGTCCGGGTTCGGCAGCGGGTAAGCGTGCAGCTTGCGCTCCGGGAAACCTTGCACAGCGGCGCGGGTGTTGCGGAACAGTACGCGGCCAGTGCCGTGACGGTCGAGCAGCTCACGCACCAGGCGTGCGCTGGCTTCGGTGTCGCCATCGTTGACGGCGGTCAGCAGGGCTTCGCCTTCGTCACCGAGGAAACCCTGGATGGTCTTGTGTGCGGCAGGGGAGAGGCGACCCTTGTCGAGCAGCTCCTGCACGGCTTCGGCGACCGGGCGATAGTTCTCGCTTTCGGCGCGGAAGGCCGCGAGGTCGTGGAAACGGTTCGGGTCGAGCAGGCGCAGGCGTGCGAAGTGACTGTCCTGGCCCAATTGCTCCGGGGTGGCGGTCAGCAGCAGCACGCCAGGAATCACTTCGGCCAGTTGCTCGACCAGTGCGTATTCCGGGCTGGCCTTTTCTTCGTGCCACACCAGGTGGTGGGCTTCGTCGACGACCAGCAGGTCCCAGCCGGCGGCGAACAGTGCGTCCTGGGCCTTCTCGTCGTCCACCAGCCATTCCAGCGCGACCAGGGCGAGTTGGGTGTCTTCGAACGGGTTGGTGGCATCGCTTTCGATAAAGCGTTCTTCGTCGAACAGCGCAACCTGCAGGTTGAAGCGGCGGCGCATTTCCACCAGCCATTGGTGCTGCAGGTTTTCCGGGACCAGGATCAACACGCGGTTGGCGCGGCCCGACAGCAGCTGGCGATGGATCACCAGGCCGGCTTCAATGGTCTTGCCCAGGCCCACTTCGTCGGCCAGCAATACCCGTGGCGCGATACGGTCAGCGACTTCACGGGCAATGTGCAGTTGGTGAGCAATAGGTTGTGCACGCACGCCACCCAGGCCCCACAGCGAGGACTGCAATTGGCGGCTGGTGTGTTCCAGGGTGTGGTAGCGCAGCGAGAACCAGGCCAGCGGGTCGATTTGCCCGGCGAACAGGCGGTCGCTGGCCAGGCGGAACTGGATGAAGTTGGACAGTTGGGTTTCCGGCAGGGTGACCTGCTCGTTCTGCCCATTGAGGCCGTGGTACACCAGCAGGCCGTCGACGTCGTCGACTTCCTGTACGGTCATTTTCCAGCCTTCGAAGTGGGTGATGCTGTCACCCGGCGAAAACCTCACACGCGTGAGGGGCGCATTCCGTAGCGCATACTGGCGAGTGTCGCCAGTGGCCGGATAGAGCACGGTCAACAAGCGGCCGTCCTGTGCCAGAACGGTGCCTAACCCCAGCTCTGCTTCGCTGTCACTAATCCAGCGTTGCCCCGGTTGATACTGCTGCGCCATGCTGCCTGACTCCCGCCGTGAAAAAGCCGACTATCTTAACGGAACAAGCCCCCACGCCCAAGGACTCTGACAAAAAGTACTCCGTTTGCGCCGCAAGCCGGAAGCCGAATCGACGGGTGGCGGGCACTTGGGAGTGTCGACTGGGTCACAGCTTGGCGAGCCTGCGCTCAAGTCGCCCTGCCACCCGCCGACAGCCTGTTGATCAGGAGAATAATCACTATGCTGCCACCCATGCTGCCCGTCAGCGTTGTGCCGGTGACGTCACAACTCGATCCGGTGCGACAGAAGCCGGATATCCCGCCCGTGGTGCCAGTTCAGCCGGGCTCCAACGAGAGCACTATCGACCTGAAAAAGGGCGACGCCGAGACCTCGGCTTTTTTGCTGCGCGAAGAACAACGCCGTCAGCAGGAACAACAGAAACGCCGGCGTGAAGCCGATGAAGACCCGGAGCAGCACCTGGCCATTCCGGGCGACATACTCAACGCCGATAACACCGTGCCGGTGGTGCCACTGATCGAAGATGCCCCGCGCCAGGGCTTGTGGGTGGACGTCGAGGTTTAGTCGCGTAACTCGCGCAGGGCGGCTAACAACATCTCGATATCCTGCTCGGTATTCAGCGGGCTGACCGAGATCCGCGCCACGCTCTCCAGGCCCCGCACCTGCATATCCAGCGGTGTGTAGGCCACGCCATTGGCGCCGATATTGATGCGCTTGAGGCCCAGCCGCCGCTTCAGTTCGAATGCATCCCAGCCCGCCAGATTGAAAGCGATCAAGCCTGATTGCTGCGTGCCCAGGTCATGCAGGGTAATGCCTGACATCCCACGCAGCGCCTCGCGGATTCGCTCGGCGGTTTGCGACACTCTTTCCCAGACGCGCTCGATGCCCAGACGATTCATCTCTTGCAACGCATTGCCCAGGCCTGCCAGCAAGGCGAAAGAAGTTTCGCTGGTTTCGAAGCGCCGTGCGTCGTTGCGCAGGTCAAAACCCTGGGCGGTCCATGGCGCTGAAAACACGTCGCGCTGGCCCGGGTTCAACCGTTCAAGAAAGTCCGGTCGCACATACAGCAGCGCGGTGCCCCGCGGGCCGCGCAGGTGTTTGCGGCCGGCCGACTTGAGCACGTCGCACTGCAACGCCTGTACATCCACCGGCACCTGGCCGACGGCTTGGCCGGCGTCGATGAAGTAGGGGATGGCATGCCGCCGCGCCACTTCACCGATGGCCTGGGCAGGGTTGATCAGGCCGCCATTGGCGGGGAGCCAGGTGAGGTCGATCAGCTTGACGTGTGCATCGATCATCGATTCCAGCGCCAGTGGGCAGACCGCGCCGGATTCATCGCAAGGGATGACTTCCACTCGGGCACCGGCCTGCACTGCCAGCTCCATGCTGGCCAGGTTGCCGCCCCATTCGTGACGGCCTACCAGAATACGGTCGCCTGGTTGCCAGGGCGCCAAGGCCTGGAACGCCAGGCTCCAGGCGGTCGAACCGCTGCTGGCAAAGGCAATCGAAGCGGCGGGGGCGTTGAGCAGTTGCGCGGCGGCGCGGCGGGCTTTTTCCACCAGTACGGCGCCATGTTCACCGGCTTCCATCGGGCCGTCGCGGGCCTCGCGTTGCAGTTGTTCGATGATTGCATCGAGGGTCGCCTGGCTCGGCAGGGAGGCGCCAGCTGGGTTGAAGTGCACGATGCCGGATCGGCAGCCCGGCGTGTCGTCCCGCAGCTGCTGGACTTCGAGCGGGCTCAAGGGCGCAGCTCGAAAATGGCATCCACCTCCACGGCCACACCGGCCGGCAGGCTGGACACACCTACGGCGGTGCGCACATGCCGGCCTTTTTCACCAAGGGCGTTGACCAGCAGGTTGGACGCGCCATTGGCGACCACGCTTTGCTGTTTGAAATCACCGCTGCTGGCGATGAATACACCCAGGCGCACGGTGCGCACCAGGCGCGAGAGGTCATCGCCCAGGGCATTGCTCAACTGCCCCAGTAGGCCCAAGGCCGCCAATTGCGCCGCCTGTGCGCCTTCTTCATCACTGAGGGATTCGCCCAGGCGACCGATGTAGGCGGGCTTGCCGTCTACCAGGGGAATTTGTCCGGAAACGAATAACTGGTTTTGGCTGATGACATGATTGATGTAGTTGGCAATTGGCTGGCTTGGGGTGGGCAGTGTGAGGCCAAGGGCTTGCACGCGCTGGTGAAGGGAGTCGCTCATGATGAATCCTCTGGGTTCGGGAGGCTTCAGCATGTTGGCTGCATCAAGGGGCGACAAACGGATAGATCTCACGCGACGTATCGAAATTACTCACGCGTCGGTGCAGGCTTCCTTCAGCCATTGGCTGAAACAGGCGGCGGCTTCAGTGGCGGGGCCCTCGGGCGCGATGAGCCAGTAGCCGATATCGCTGTGATAGGGCGGCCAGTCGAACGCTTCCACCAGGCTTCCGTCCTGTAGTCGACGTTCTATCAGGCGATGGCGGCCCATGGCGATGCCTTGTCCGGCCACGGCGGCTTCGACCACGATGTTGTAGTCATGCAGCATTACGCGGGGATGGTGGATGAGGTCGACCTGATAGTGCGCGGACCAGTCGGTCCATTCAAACGGGCGGTGCGAAGTGGCCATCAGCAGTGGGCCGTTCTGGCGTGCCTTGAACGACGGGCTGCACACTGGGGAGATAACCTCGGGCATGAGTCGCGTAGCTAGGACATCGGGCCAATCGCCCTTGCCGTAGCGGATGGCCAGGTCAACCTCGGCGCCTGTGACATCCGCCAGTTGAATCGCCGGCAACAACTCTACCTGGATATGCGGATAGCGGTTGAGAAAGTCCGCCAATCGCGGCGCCAGCCACAGCGTGGCAAAGGAGGCCAGCAAGCCGACGCGTAACACGGTGGTGCTAGGGGTAGCCCGCTGGGCACGGGTGGCGGCAGCGATGGCATCGAGGGCAGGGCGGATTTCATCGTAGTAGCGTTGGCCGTCGGCGGTCAGATCGATCGCGCGGGTGCGTCGGATAAACAGCGGTTTGCCCAGATGCTGCTCAAGTTTCTGCACCTGATGACTGAGGGCGCTCTGGGTCACCGATAACTCGCTGGCGGCTTTGATGAAGCTCAAATGCCGCGCCACCGCTTCGAAAGCGCGCAAGGCCAGCAACGGCGGAAGGTCCTTGTGCAGTGCCACCTGGGAGCGTCTCCGGGTTCGGGAAAGGCCTCGATTTTGTGCGATGCCCTGCCTTTTGTCGCCCGTTGATTTGCCGTTGAGCGCTTGAGCCCGCATTATTGAGCCATTCCCTCCACGACGTAAGCCAAGCCATGAGTGAAGACGACAAGCTGATCGATTTGAATGCCGAACGTGCCAAGCGCGTGCATGACCTTAATGACAAGCGCCTGAATGAAGTGCGCCAGGCATTTGAACAAGCGATGCCACTCGGCAAAGTGAAGAAAAAGCCGAAGAACAAACCGAAAAAGCGTTGAAACAGCCTGCATCCCTTGATGCAGGTCAGTTATTGCCCTTCTTTACGCCCCGTCGCGGGCGACATTGATCCCCGTCAATTTTCCAATCCGCCTTCTCCGTTAACTTAGCCCTATCGCAACAGGGCAAGCACAGGAGGCCGGTCATGTTCATCGATAATGTGGTGTTTGCCGGAGTGCTGACTGTAAGCCTCATGGTGCTGTTTTTTGTAGGGTTTGGAATTTTTATCTGGAAAGACGCGAACAAGCGTAAAAAACCTTAGTTTTTCCAGGTTACATGAGCACGCAAGGCATTTTGGGCGACTTCGGTCGCCCTTTTTTTGCCTGTTATTTGAGTCGGCTTCTACAGAAATACGAACATAAAAAAAGGTGCGAACCTCGCGGATCGCACCTTTTTTATTGCGGCGGGGTTATCAACTGCCCAGCGCCTTCGACGCCAACCAGAACAACCCGGCCGACAAACCTACCGTCGCCGGCAGGGTCAGGACCCAGGCCATCAGGATGGTCTTCACGGTGCCGCCTTGCAGGCCGCTTTTGTTCGCGACCATGGTGCCGGCCACGCCGGAAGACAGCACGTGGGTGGTGGACACCGGCAGGGCGAAGATGTTGGCGAAGCCAATCATGGTCGCGGTGGTGATCTGTGCCGACATGCCTTGGGCATAGGTCATGCCCTGCTTGCCGATCTTCTCGCCGATGGTCAGCACCACACGCTTCCAGCCCACCATGGTGCCCAGGCCCAAGGCCAGTGCAACGGCGAGGATCACCCAGAACGGGGCGTACTCGGTGGTGGCGGTCAGGTCTTTGCGCAGCTTGTCGAGGTCGGACTTCTCACGCGCATCCAGGCCCGGCAGCTTGCCGACTTTTTTCGCGGTGTCATCCAGGCAGAGCAAATAGCGACGCACTTCAATACGCTGGTCAGACGTCAGCGAATGATAGTCGGACACGCCTTTCAAGGTGTCGACCAGCGCGTTGATGGTCGGCTCGGTCTGTTGCGGGTTGCACTGGAACTTGCCCGGCAGATCGTTCTTCACGCTTTTGCCCAGGGCCAGGAACTCACCGAGCGTGGCGTTGTTGCGCTGGTAGAACTGGCTCAGGTGCACGGTCGCATCGCGGGTACGTTCGATCTGGTAAGTGGTGCTGCCCAGGTCGAGCACGAACTGCGCAGGCACGATACCGATCAGCACCAGCATGATCAGGCCGATGCCTTTCTGGCCGTCGTTGGAACCGTGCACGAAACTCACGGCCATGGCGGAAATCACCAGCACCAGGCGGTTCCAGAACGGCGGGTGTTTCTTGTCGTCGAGCTTGCGACGCTGGTCCGGGGTCTTGTGCATCTTCGACAGTGGGCGCCACCACTTCAGGCCAATCAACACCAAGGCTGCGACGAGGAAGCCGGCCATGGGCGAGAACACCAGGGAAGCGCCGATATCGATCGCCTTCTGCCAGTTCACACCGTCAGCCAGGGGGATGTCGTTGATCAGGGCATTGGCCAGGCCGACACCGAGGATCGAGCCGATCAGGGTGTGGGAACTGGAAGCCGGGATACCGAAGTACCAGGTGCCCAGGTTCCAGGTGATCGCCGCTGCCAATAAAGAGAAGACCATTGCCAAACCATGGCCGGTGTTCACATTGATCAGCAACTCCACCGGCAGCAAGTGCACGATGGCGTAGGCGACACCGACACCACCGAGCAACACGCCGAGGAAGTTGAACACCCCGGAGAAGAACACGGCCAGGTGCGGCGGCATGGCTTTGGTATAGATGACTGTGGCCACCGCGTTAGCGGTGTCATGAAAGCCATTGATGAACTCGAAGGCGAGGACAAAGGCCAGGGCGAGCAACAGGCTCACGAGAACCCAAGCATCCAGTCCGCTGAATAAATCGATCATGAAGGTTTTCTGACCCGGTCGTAAGGGGGCGCGATTATGCCAGAAAACCTCAGTAATCGATGCACTAGCTGCTCATCGGTAACAATCTTCACCGAAAAAAACAGCCGGAAAGGCACGCATCCCAGGGTTTTCGGGGCTTTGGCAAGTCTTTGATTTATAAAGCAGAGGGGCCTCTGGGCGGGGTTTTGTCACAAAAACGTCACCCCTGAAACATTTGTATGAAATTTTACCGGGGATGGTGGGATTCAAGGTTGCCGGCTGCTAGCTATGTGCCAGCAGTCGAGGCAAAAACCTTGGGGCTCGGACCGGATCGCTTATGGCTCTTCGGTTTTCAGCTCTTGTTCAATCTTTTGGATTTCCTGGGCAAATGCCTGGTCGAGCAGGCTGGCTCGCTTGCGCCATGGTTTGCGTTCAGGTTCAGGCTGGGCGGCGTAGGTGGTGACTTCCCCGCCGTAAACGTCCTTGTAACGTTGCTCCTGGCGCTCAAGTTCCGCGCGCAGTTCATCTTTCGTCACATCGTTACCTAATTGAGTGGAGTGTTGATACGTTGCGCCGTTATGCCAGATTGCGCCCTCGGCGTGTTCCAAGTTGAAACGCAGAAGCGTTCAAGTTAGTGGTGCATTCGCGGCAATAGTTGCGATCGACAATGCACGGCATATGCACCATCTGATGAAGCCCGCTCCCGATTATCAAACCAGGTGGACCTTCACACAGAGTGCATTATAGCGGCGCATTTGAATAACACTATCAGCGTAAAGTTAAAAGCCGTCAACTTTGTGTGAGGGTTTTGTTACACGGGTGCGTGGGTAGTTGCAAAAATTCTGGCGTCATAAAATTTAACCAAACTTCACAGGTTATTAAGCAGCCCTTAACTTGATGAAGGCGGGCGGGCCTAAAAACGACGCTCGCCCACAAATTGCGATAATCGAATGATTGTCCGATAATCGCACAATGTTCTCAGGCCTGCCTTGTGCATCCTGGCTGACACGGCTTGTAATAGCTGCCGAACCACCCCAGCGGTCGACAATAAGAGAAAGGATCCCGACATGAACGATCAATTGCGCAACTCTTTCGCGTCAGTGGCGCCGCCGATCGTTGCCTCTCCGGCCAAGCGTATCCAGGCGTTTACCGGTGATCCCGACTTCATGACGTCCCTGGCTCGCGGCCTGGCCGTGGTGCAGGCGTTCCAGGAACGCAAGCGCCACCTCACCATCGCCCAGATCAGTCACCGCACGGAAATCCCCCGCGCCGCCGTGCGCCGTTGCCTGCACACCTTGATCAAGCTCGGCTACGCCACCACCGACGGGCGCACCTATTCGCTGTTGCCCAAAGTGCTGACCCTGGGCCATGCCTATTTGTCGTCCACACCGCTGGCCGTGTCGGCCCAGCCTTACCTGGACCGCATGAGCGAGCAGCTCCACGAAGCCTGCAACATGGCGACCCTCGAAGGCGACGACATTCTCTACATCGCCCGTTCGGCCACCACCCAGCGCCTGATTTCCGTGGACCTGTCGGTGGGCGGGCGCTTGCCGGCCTATTGCACCTCCATGGGCCGCATCCTGCTTGCCGCACTGGACGACGCCTCGCTGCAGGATTACCTCGACCACGCCGATCTGCAAACCAAGACCAGCCGCACCCTGACCACGCCCGCAGCGCTGTTCGAATGCCTGCAACAAGTGCGTCAGCAAGGCTGGTGCATCGTCGACCAGGAGCTGGAGCAAGGCCTGCGTTCCATCGCGGTGCCGGTGTATGACGCCTCGGGCCAGGTGCTGGCCGCGCTGAACGTCAGTACCCACGCCGGGCGCGTCAGCCGCAGTGAGCTGGAACAGCGCTTCCTGCCGAGCATGCTCAGCGCCAGCCGTGAGTTGAGCGCGCAACTGTTCGCTTAAGCTGTTCGGTCACCGCACAGATCCCGGTTTGCTCAATTGACGGTGTTTCCCCCGACTTATTACTGTGCGGCAGCGCTGTTGAAGCGCCCCAATAATAACGACGGCCGCAGGTCGTCAGCCCGCCATCGGTGTGGAAATAAAAACAATGAATCAGCCTTCTGTCGGTTCCACGTTGGACGTCCAGTCCTTCATCAACGCCCAGCCCCTGTCACGTTATCAGTGGCGCGTGGTGATCCTGTGTTTCCTGATCGTTTTCCTCGACGGCCTCGACACCGCTGCCATGGGCTTTATCGCACCGGCACTGTCCCAGGACTGGGGCATTGATCGCGCCAGCCTCGGCCCGGTGATGAGCGCTGCGTTGATCGGCATGGTGTTTGGTGCCCTCGGTTCCGGCCCGTTGGCCGACCGCTTCGGCCGTAAAGTGGTGCTGGTGGGCGCGGTGCTGGTGTTCGGCGCGTTCAGCCTGGCATCTGCCTACAGCAGTAACGTCGATCAGTTGCTGGTGCTGCGGTTTCTCACGGGATTGGGCCTGGGCGCCGGCATGCCGAATGCCACGACGCTGCTGTCCGAATACACACCGGAACGCCACAAATCATTGCTGGTGACCAGCATGTTCTGCGGCTTTAACCTGGGCATGGCCGGTGGCGGGTTTATCTCGGCCAAGCTGATCCCGGCGTTTGGCTGGCATGCCTTGTTGCTGATCGGCGGCATCCTGCCATTGATTCTGGTAGTAGTGCTGATGGTCTGGCTGCCGGAGTCGGCACGCTACCTGGTGGTGCGTAACCGGGGCACCGACAAAGTGCGCAAAACCCTCTCGCCCATCGAACCCAGCATCGTCGCCCAAGCCAGCAGCTTCAGCGTGCCCGAGCAAAAAACCGTCAAGGCGCGCAACGTGTTTGCGGTGATCTTCTCCGGCACCTACAGCGCCGGTACGTTGCTGCTCTGGCTCACCTACTTCATGGGCCTGGTGATCGTCTACCTGCTCACCAGTTGGTTACCGACCCTGATGCGTGACAGTGGCGCCAGCCTGGAACAGGCCGCGTTCATCGGTGCGTTGTTCCAATTCGGTGGCGTGTTGAGCGCGGTGGGCGTGGGGTGGGCGATGGACCGGTTCAATCCGCACAAGGTCATCGGCATTTTCTACCTGCTGGCCGGGGTGTTTGCCTACGCGGTAGGGCAGAGCCTGGGCAATATCACCCTGCTGGCAACCCTGGTGCTGGTTGCCGGGATGTGCGTCAACGGTGCGCAGTCGGCAATGCCGTCTCTGGCCGCACGTTTCTACCCGACCCAAGGCCGCGCGACCGGCGTGTCGTGGATGCTCGGCATCGGTCGTTTCGGCGCGATCCTCGGCGCCTGGATGGGCGCAACCTTACTGGGCCTGGGCTGGAACTTCGAACAAGTGCTCACCGCCCTGGTGATCCCGGCTGCATTGGCCACCGCTGCGGTGGTGATCAAGGGCATGGTCAGCCATGCCGACGCCACCTGAGGCTGATCGATAGCTTGCCAACAATCCGTTCGATAATCGAACACTGAGTCGATTATCGGATTGTTTGGCCCATTTCCCCGGCTTAATCTTCAAGCACTTCGGCGCCACCTCAGCGCCTTTTTCGATCCATACCGGGAGCCCGAACCCCATGGCTGAAATCCTCGCGCTGCGTGACGCGGTGAAGCAATTTGTGAACGACGGTGACACCGTCGCGCTAGAAGGCTTCACCCACCTGATCCCAACGGCAGCAGGTCATGAAATCATTCGTCAGGGCAAAAAAGACCTGACGCTGGTGCGCATGACACCTGACCTGATCTACGACCAGTTGATCGGAGCTGGTTGCGCCCGCAAGCTGATTTTCTCCTGGGGCGGCAACCCCGGCGTGGGCTCCTTGCATCGCCTGCGCGACGCGGTCGAGAAGCAATGGCCGCAACCGCTGGAAATTGAAGAACACAGCCACGCCGACCTGGCCAATGCCTACGTCGCCGGCGCCTCCGGCCTACCGTTCGCGGTGCTGCGTGCCTACGCGGGTTCCGATTTGCCCAAGGTCAACCCGCTGATCAAGACCGTGACTTGCCCCTTTACCGGTGAAGTGCTGGCGGCGGTGCCGTCGGTGCGCCCGGACGTCACCGTGATCCATGCACAAAAGGCTGACCGCAAGGGCAACGTGCTGTTGTGGGGCATCCTCGGTGTGCAGAAAGAGGCGGCCCTGGCGGCCAAGCGTTGCATCGTCACCGTCGAAGAAATCGTCGATGACCTGAATGCGCCGATGAACAGCTGCGTACTGCCGACCTGGGCGCTGACGGCGGTGTGTCATGTGCCGGGTGGCGCGCATCCGTCCTACGCCCATGGCTACAACGAGCGTGATAACCGCTTCTACCAGGCGTGGGACCCGATCGCCCGCGACCGTGGGACCTTCACCGCCTGGATCAATGAATACATCCACGGCACCGCCGATTTCAGCGAATTCCAGGCCAAACTGGCCACCGCGCAGGAGGCCAAGTAATGGCTTACTCGACCAATGAAATGATGACCGTCGCCGCCGCGCGCCGCCTTAAGAACGGCTCGGTATGCTTCGTCGGCATTGGCCTGCCGTCCAAGGCGGCGAACCTGGCGCGCCTGACTTCTTCGCCGGATGTGGTGTTGATCTACGAGTCTGGCCCGATTGGCGCCAAGCCGTCGGTACTGCCGTTGTCTATCGGTGATGGCGAGCTGGCGGAAACCGCCGACACCGTCGTGCCGACCGGTGAGATCTTTCGCTACTGGCTGCAGGGCGGTCGCATCGACGTGGGCTTTCTCGGCGCGGCTCAGGTCGACCGTTTCGGCAACATCAACACCACGGTGGTCGGTGACTACCACCAGCCTAAAGTGCGACTGCCGGGAGCCGGTGGCGCGCCAGAAATCGCCGGTTCGGCCAAGAGCGTGTTGATCATCCTCAAGCAGTCGGCGCGTTCGTTTGTCGACAAGCTCGACTTCATCACCTCGGTCGGCCATGGCGAAGGCGGCGACTCGCGTAAACGCCTGGGTCTGCCAGGTGCCGGCCCTGTCGGGATTATTACCGACCTGTGCATCATGGAGCCGGAGGAGGGCACCCATGAATTCGTGGTCACCGCGTTGCACCCTGGAGTGACCCGCGAGCAGGTGGTGGCCGCGACCGGTTGGGCGATTCGTTTTGCCGACCAGGTCGACACCACCGCCGAACCGACTGACGTAGAGCTGACCGCCCTGCGTGACCTTGAAGCCCGCACTGCGGCCGCCCATGGCCAAGCGCCGGGAGAAGCCTGATGCGCGATGTATTTAT
This sequence comes from Pseudomonas sp. IPO3749, assembly GCF_013386605.1. Classification (NCBI taxonomy): domain Bacteria; kingdom Pseudomonadati; phylum Pseudomonadota; class Gammaproteobacteria; order Pseudomonadales; family Pseudomonadaceae; genus Pseudomonas; species Pseudomonas sp. IPO3749. Next base: position 62,124 of record NZ_JACARN010000019.1, read on the forward strand.
CTGTGATGCCATGCGTACCCCCATTGGCCGTTTCGGCGGTGGCTTGTCCACCGTGCGTGCCGATGACCTGGCCGCGCTGCCGATCAAGGCGTTGATCGAGCGCAACCCTTCGGTGGATTGGACGGCCGTCGATGAAGTGTTCCTCGGCTGCGCCAACCAGGCCGGTGAAGACAACCGCAACGTAGCGCGCATGGCGTTGCTGCTGGCGGGCCTGCCGGAAAGCATTCCGGGTGTGACCCTCAACCGCTTGTGCGCCTCGGGCATGGACGCGATCGGCACCGCCTTCCGCGCGATTGCCAGCGGTGAAATGGAACTGGCGATTGCCGGTGGCGTCGAGTCGATGTCCCGCGCGCCGTTCGTGATGGGCAAGGCCGACGCGGCGTTCTCGCGCAATATGAAGCTGGAAGACACCACCATCGGCTGGCGCTTTATCAACCCGTTGATGAAGGCCCAGTACGGCGTGGATGCAATGCCGCAGACGGCCGACAATGTGGCCGACGACTACAAGGTGTCCCGCGCCGACCAAGACGCTTTTGCCCTGCGCAGCCAGCAACGTACCGCTGCTGCACAAGCCGCCGGGTACTTCGCTGAAGAAATCGTGCCCGTACGCGTCGCCCATAAAAAAGGCGAAACCCTGGTCGAACACGATGAGCACCCACGGGACACCACACTGGAAGCCCTGGCCAAACTCAAGCCCGTGAACGGCCCGGACAAAACGGTGACCGCCGGCAACGCCTCGGGTGTCAACGACGGTGCTGCAGCGCTGATCCTGGCCTCAGCCGAAGCCGTCAAAAAACACGGTCTGACTGCCCGTGCCCGCGTGTTGGGCATGGCCAGCGCCGGTGTCGCGCCGCGTGTGATGGGCATTGGCCCGGTGCCAGCGGTGCGTAAGCTGGTCGAGCGCCTGGGCCTGGCCGTCACCGACTTTGACGTCATCGAACTCAACGAAGCCTTCGCCAGCCAAGGCCTGGCCGTGCTGCGCGAACTGGGCATCGCCGACGACGCGCCGCAGGTCAACCCGAACGGCGGCGCCATCGCCCTCGGCCACCCGCTGGGCATGAGCGGCGCGCGGCTGGTGCTGACGGCCCTGCACCAACTCGAAAAGACCGGCGGCAGCAAAGGCCTGGCGACCATGTGCGTGGGCGTCGGCCAAGGCTTGGCCCTGGCGATTGAACGCATCTAATAAGAGAGGACTGCACCATGAGTGACAAGCCTGGATACCGGCGCCCGCAAGCGGGCACTCAACCTGATTACCTGCACCCGGCCTACCAGTCGACGAACCTGCGTTCGCCGTCCCAGCCGTTGGTGTTCCTGCCACATTCCTTGTCGGAAATCACCGGCCCGACCATCGGCGCCGAACGCATCAATGAGAAGGACAACGACCTCACGGCCCAGCATGAAGGCGAGCCCCAAGGCGAACGCATCATCATTCATGGCCGTGTACTCGACGAAAACGGTTTGCCTGTGCCGGGCATTCTGGTGGAGATCTGGCAGGCCAACGCCGCCGGTCGCTACAACCACAAGCGCGACCTGCACGATGCGCCACTGGACCCGAATTTCACCGGCACCGGCCGCACCGTCACCGACGCCGATGGCTGGTACCAGTTCCAGACCATCAAGCCCGGTGCCTATCCGTGGGGCAACCACCACAACGCGTGGCGCCCGGCGCATATCCACTTTTCGCTGTTCGGCCCGAGCGTGCTGACGCGCTTGGTCACGCAGATGTACTTCCCCGGCGACCCGCTGCTGGAATACGACCCGATCTACAACTGCGTGCCGGACACCTCGGCCAAGCAACGCTTGATCGCCAGCTTCGATCTGGAAAAAACCATTCCTTCCTATGCCCTCGGCTACCGCTGGGACATCGTCCTGCGCGGCCGCGACGCCACGCCGATGGAGAAATGAGATGACACTCAACGCGACCACGTCCCACACCGTCGGGCCGTATTACCACATCGGCCTGACCTGGCTGAACCGCGAAGACCTGACCGTGAGCGCCACCCTCGGCGAACGTGTGGCGATCAGCGGGCAAGTGGTGGATGGCAATGGCGATGTCGTCAACGACGCCATGCTTGAAGTCTGGCAGGCCAATGCCGCCGGTAAATATGACCACCCGGAAGACGAGCAGGACAAAGCCGTCGACCCGAACTTCGAAGGCTTCGGCCGGGTGCCGGTGGATGCCGAAGGGCGGTTTCGCTTTACCACCATCAAGCCGGGTGCGGTGCCGGGCCTGAAAGGCACAACCCAGGCGCCGCACCTGGTGGTGCTGGTGTTTGCCCGTGGCTTGGTGAAGCACTTGATGACACGGATTTACTTTGACGGTGAGGCGCTGAATGGGGATGACCCGTTGCTGGCGTGTGTGCCGGCAGATCGGCGCGAAACCTTGATTGCCAAGCAGGATGCAGAGGGTGTGCATCAGTGGAATGTGGTGTTGCAGGGCACAGACCGGGAAACAGTGTTCTTTGATTATTGAGTTGGCTTGAGATCATTCGCGAGCAAGCCCGCTCCCACATTCGATCGAGTTCCACCTTTGGAATACGGTCGAATGTGGGAGCGGGCTTGCTCGCGAAGGCGTCAGATCAGGCACTGAGTAATCAATGGGGTTTAGCAGCTGCTTGCCACAAAACCTCAGCTACACCCTGGCGTCTGGCAATAACCCGCGCCGCCACAAACAGCAAATCTGACAACCGATTGATGTACGCCAACCCCACGCCTTCCAATGGTTCCACCGCATTCAACTGCTGACACCGCCGCTCCGCACTGCGCGCCAGGCTGCGGCACACATGGGCTTGGGCGATCAATGCCGAGCCACCGGGCAGGATGAAGTTCTCCAGCGGCCCCACTTCCTCATTCCAGCGGTCAATCGCGGCTTCCAGCCGATCCACTTCCGCAGCGTTCAAGGCTTTGTACACCGGCATTGCCAGTTCACCGCCCAGATCGAACAAACGATGCTGGCAAGGCGTTAACACCTCGATCACATCCTTCAACTCCGGATGCTTGCCACTCTGTTCTTCCAGGCTGGCCAGCAACAAACCCAACTGGCTGTTCAGCGTATCCACCTCACCAATCGCTTCCACCCGTGGGTGGTCCTTGGGCACGCGGCGGCCATCGCCCAGGCCGGTTTCGCCCTTGTCGCCGGTACGGGTGTAGATCTTCGACAGGCGAAAGCCCATGGTCAGTGCTCCAGTTGGTTCAGTTCGTAAGGGGGCAGTTGGCTACCGGCCAACGGCAGGCGCAGGGTGAAGCAGGTGCCTTGGCCCAGGGTGGAATGCACTTCCATCTGGCCCTTGTGGTTGTTGGTGATGATGAAATACGACACCGACAGCCCGAGCCCTGTGCCCTGGCCGATTTCCTTGGTGGTGAAGAACGGCTCGAAAGTGCGTTTGCGCACGTTCTCGCTCATGCCGATGCCGTTGTCTTCCACTTGGATCTCCGCCCACGGCGGGTTGAGGCGCGTGCGCAGGATGATGCGCCCCGGCTCGCTGTCGTCTTCACGCAGATGGATGGCCTGGGCGGCGTTTTTCAGCAGATTGAGCAGCACCTGTTCCAGCTCGTTGGCGGTGCCGGGCACCGGGCCGAGTTGAGGATCGAACTGGCGGATGATGGCCTGGCCCTTGAAGTCGAAGCCGATGGCCAGGTCGAAGTCATTGCCAGCGATTTCCACGGCCTGGTCGATCAGCGCCGGCAAATCGCAGGGGGCCATCTGCCGGTTGCTGCGACGGCTGAAACTGAGCATGTGGGTGACGATCTTTGCCGCCCGCGCCCCAGCCTGTTGGATGCCATCGAGCAGTTGCGGCACTTCGCGGCTTTGCAGGTAGCGGTTGACTGTTTCCAGCTCGATGCCTGCCTGCTCCGCATGCTCCAGGTTCTTGGGCAACTCGGGGGACAGGCGGCGGCGGATGTTCTGCACGTTGTGCAGGATCGCCCCCAGCGGGTTGTTGATCTCATGGGCCATGCCGGCAGCCAAGCCACCCACGGAGAGCATCTTCTCCGACTGCACCATCATTTCTTCCAGGGACAGGCGCTGCGTGATGTCATCGATCCGGATCACCACGCCACGCCCGGCCCCGCCCATCAGCGGGTAGAAGGTCAGCGCGTAGTGCTTGGCTTCGTCGTCCTTGAACCAAGTGACACGCTCGATGCGCTCCACGGTGTGTTGCTCCACCGCCGCCCGGATCTGCGGCAGGTAAGGTTTGAGCGGCTGGAACGCCAGGTAAATCGGCTGGTTCAGGGCTTCGTCCAAGCGCGTGCCGGAGAGAGCGCTGGCCTCCTGGTTCCATTGGGTGACGTAGAGCTGTTCATCCAGGGCGATCAGCGCCGAGGGCATGGAGTCGATGATGCTGTTCAGGTAATTCTGGAAGCCGGTGAGTTTCTTCTCGATCTTGCTGCGAACCTGCACTTCCAGTTCCAGTTTGCGGTTGGTGTGGCGAGTTTCTTCCGCCAGACCCTGAGCCTGGTCATACGCCGCCTGAGAGTCGTCCCGCGCACGCTTGAGCTGTTGCTCACGGGCTTCGATGCGCGACAGCATGGTGTTGAAGGCCTCGGCCAGGCTGCCAATTTCATCGTGGTTGCCACGGCCGGCGCGCAAGGCGTAGTTCTCCTCGCGGGTGACCTGGCGTGAGAGTTCTTCCAGTTCGTGGATTGGCCGAGTGATCAGGCGTTTGATCTGGCGGGCGATGATCAGCCACAACAACACACTGAAAATCAGGATGCCCAGGCTGGCCGTCAACGTGCCGGTATAGAACGCCACTGGCAGCTCGCTACTGGCCACCAGCAGCAGATGTCCGGACGGCTGGCCGGCGCGGGGCAGGGTGATGATTTGGTTACTGCGAAACTCGGTCACGCGCCAGGCTTCGATATGCCGATAGTTGTCTGGCAGGTGCAGGCGGTCGCCGTGTTGCATCTGCGCCAGGCGATTGCCTTCGCCGTCATACAGGGCGGCGGCGCGCAACGGCGAATAGCTGGTCAGTTCATTGAGCAGCGCGTCTGCCTTGGCGGGCGATTCGAGGGCTTCGGCGGCGAGTGCGGGGTTGGACACCAGGCGGCCGATGGCCTGCAAGGCCTGGGGTGCCATGCTTTCCTGGGAAATCCAGTAGGCGGCGCTGATAAAGGTCAGGTTGGCCACCAGTAACACGGTGGTCAACAGCACCAGCAGGGCGGCCAGCAGTTTCTGCCCGACCGGTAGGTTTTCAAGACGCTGGCGCAGCGGCATCAGGGTTTTCCCAGGTGATAGACAGGCGGGCAGGGTAGCGCGTGGTTCAGTCGCGGGGCAATCCACGTGCAAGCAAGCGCTCCACCAGGCGCACTTGCAGCTGTTGCAGGTGCGGCAGGTTCAACTGGTGACGAGAACCCGCCTGGCAAGCATAGCCCAATAGATAGCTGATTTCGGTGCGACGGCCGGCGGTCACGTCCTGATACATGGACGAGTAGTTGGCGGCAGTGGCCTGGATCACCCGTTCCACTTCGTGTTGCAGGTCCTGCGCGGCAGCCGGTTGGCCGCAACACTCCAGCAGTTCGCCGAGTTCGGCGCACAGGGTTGCGACTTCACAGTGATGGGCTTGCAGTTCTCCGTTACGGCACTGGTACAGCACGGTCAGCGGGTTGATGGCGCAATTGAGCGCCAGCTTGCGCCACAGCCGCGTGAGGATGTCGGTGCTCCAATCGTAGGGGATGCCGGCGGCCTGTAAATCATCCAGCCAGAGCGGCGGGGTGGGGTGGCTCGCGTCGCCCAGCCAGGTGTAGCCATGGCCGGCGAACACCACACGCCAATCGCCATCGCGAAACGCGCCTTCGGTACTGGAGGCAAAGATGCAGCGTGCCTGGGGCAGTTGCGCGGCCACCGCGTCCTGGCTGCCGAGGCCGTTCTGCAGCAGGATCAGTTCTGCGTCCGGTGCCAGCCGGTGTTGCAGCTGTGCGACGGCACTCTGTGCGTCGTAGGCTTTGCACGCCACGAGTAGGCGATGAATCGGCTCGGGACTGTCGGGCGTTTCGCCAATTACCGGGTATGTGTGTTCCATGCCCTGTTCTACCAGCGTTAGCCCTTTGGCTGCCTGATAGCTGGCCAGGCGCGCAGCATCGCGCAGGATCAACCGCACGGGCACGCCAGCGCGCGCCAGCCGGGTGGCCCAGAGTGTGCCCAGGCTGCCGGCGCCGAGAATATGCCAGGTGGTCGACATCAGTTTGTGCTCCAAAGGGTCACCCGCAGCGAACGGGACAAAAGAACCGCTATAATGCCCCGGCATTTTAGCTTGGGCGCGCTCCATCTCTACTGAGCCCGCCCCTTATATTGGAGAAATGACATGCCTTCGTTCGACGTGGTATCCGAACTGGACAAACACGAAGTCACCAACGCCGTCGAGAACGCCGTCAAGGAACTGGACCGTCGCTATGACTTGAAAGGCAAGGGCAGCTTCGAATTCAAGGAAAAAGAGCTGACCGTCAACCTGACCGCTGAAGCCGATTTCCAGCTGGAAGCGATGATCGAGATCCTCAAGCTGTCGCTGGTCAAGCGCAAGATCGACGCGCAATGCCTTGAGATCAAGGACGCCTACGCCTCCGGCAAGTTGATGAAGCAAGAAGCCGTCCTCAAGGAAGGCATCGACAAGGAGCTGGCGAAGAAGATCGTTGCTCACATCAAGGACGCCAAGCTGAAAGTCCAGGCCGCGATCCAGGGTGAGCAGGTTCGCGTCACTGGCAAAAAGCGTGACGACCTGCAAGAGGCCATCGCGGCCCTGCGCGCCAAGACCTTCGACATGCCGCTGCAGTTTAATAACTTCCGCGACTGATGGCACTTTGGGGAACCTGTGGGCGTTTTTGACGTCCCACGCCCCAGAACCTGCGCCGACTATTGAGCCCTACGGGGCTCAATTGCATTTATGGCCAAACATCCGGTAAACAGGAGAATGTAGATGGATTTGAATGCTGAAGTGGATCACCTGATCAAGACCTCAGAGTCGTGGATCCCGATGATCATGGAATACGGCAGCCGTTTTTTGCTGGCGGTGCTCACCCTGGCCATCGGTTGGTGGCTGATCAACGTGTTGACCCACCGAGTGGGGCGTTTGTTGGCATTGCGCAATGCCGACCTGGCGCTGCAACACTTCATCACCAGCCTGGCGAACATTGCGCTCAAGGTCATGCTGGTGGTCAACGTGGCCTCGATGATCGGCGTCGCCACCACTTCGTTCGTGGCCGCGATCGGTGCCGCTACCCTGGCCATTGGCCTGGCATTGCAAGGCAGCCTGGCGAACTTCGCTGGCGGCGTGCTGATTCTGTTGTTCCGTCCGTTCCGCATTGGTGACTGGATCGAAGCCCAGGGCACTTCCGGCACCGTCGACAGCATCCAGATCTTCCACACCGTGCTGCGTACCGGTGACAACAAGACCGTGATCATCCCCAACGGCAGCTTGTCCAACGGCCTCATCACCAACACCAACCGTCAGCCGACCCGCAAGGTGGTGTTTGACGTGGGTGTCGACTATGAAGCTGACCTGCAGAAAGCCCGTGAAGTGTTGCTGGAACTGGCCAAAGACCCGCGTGTACTGGCAGACCCGGCGGCTGTTGCAGTGGTATCGACCTTGGGTGACAGTTCGATCACTGTTTCCCTGCGTTGCTGGACCAAGACTGCGGATTATTGGGACGTAGTGTTCATGTTGAACGAACTTGCACGGGATCGTTTGAAAGCGGCGGGGATTGATATTCCGTTTCCACAGCGGGTTATTCGCGTGATGCAGGAAACAGCTGCCAAGTAATGGCAATTAACTGCCTTGAACTTGGCCGTTAGGTCAGGTTCAAGCCGCCGGTGATAGTGTCGTTAGTTAGCTTGCTAGTTATTTTGTTGCTGAAACATTAAAGCCATAAAAAAGCCGCTCCCTTGTTAAACAAGAGAGCGGCTTTTTGTTTAAGGCGAAAGCCTTAAGTCATCGCTGTAATAAAACTGTCAATTACAGGATGTTCAGCGGGTATTGCGCGATCAGACGCAGTTCGTCGATCGACGACGAACCGTAGTACACGCCATCAGACGAACGATAGGTCGCTTGACGTACACGCAGGCTCAGGTCTTTGGCTGGGCCGCTCTGGATCACGTATTTGGCTTCGATGTCGCGTTCCCACTCTTTGCCGTTCGAGGTGGTGGCGGTGTTGGCGCCGCTACCGGTCACGTAACGAGTCATGAAGCTCAGGCCAGGAATGCCAAAGGTTGCCATGTTGATGTCGTAACGCGCCTGGTAGGACTTCTCGCCCTCGGCGTTGAAGTCGGAACGGGCGATGGAGTTGGCCAGGAACACCGTGCCGCCGCCGTCTACGCCGTAGCCGTAGTCGCCGTCGCCGGTAACTTTCTGAGCTGCCAGGGTGAAGGTGTGTGCACCGATGGTGTACGCACCCTGCAAGCTGAACGCACGGTTATCGAGCTTGGTACGTTCTGCGAACGGCAGAGCGCTGTCTTTGGAAGCACGTTGCAGGCCTTCGCCTTCGCTCTTGGTGTCGTAGATGTTGAAGTCCAAGGCAAACGACTGGTCGTCGCTGATCGCGTGGGTCCAGTTCAGGTTGCTGTAGTACTTACGGAAATAATCTTCAGTTTTCGCGTAGTACAGGCTACCGGTGAACTCAGGAGTGAAGGAGTAGACACCACCGACGAAGTCGGTTTTGGTCAGGCCCAGGCTGTCATGGTAGGTCTGGTTTTGCGCGACGCTGGAAGTGAAGTGACCGCCTTCAAGCTTCAGGCCCTTGATCTCGCTGCTGGTGATCGAGATACCTTGCGGCAGCTCTGGCAGCAAACGGCTGTCGTCTGAAGCGAATACTGGAGCTGTGGTGTATTGGTCACCAATTTTCAGCACAGTATCGGAAATACGGAATTTAACCGCGCCGCCGCCTTTGGAGTAGTCGTCCTGCGAGCGACCATCGGAACCGGTTGGGAACAGACCAGTGCCAGCACGGCCTTTGCCGCTGTCGAGCTTGACGCCCAGCAGGCCGATCACGTCAACACCGACACCGATGGTGCCTTGGGTGAAGCCCGAAGAGTACAGGGCGTTGAAGCCCAGGCCGGATTCTTCGGCACGGCTCTGAGAGTCCGGGCCCGACGGGTTGTTACGGAAGTCGCGGCTGAAGTACAGGGCGCGAGTGTTAATGCTGAAAGTGCTGTCTTCAACAAAGCCTTTGGAATCGCTTTGGGCGGACGCCATTGCGAACTGCGTAGTGCCTGCTGAAACAGCCAGGGCGATCATGCTCCACTTCATCACGCGCATCGTGATTTGCTCCTTTGGTTTTAGGAAGAGTACTGCCGTCCCACCTATATTTTTGTCTGGGCGGCTCTTTCTTTTTGTGTCGGCGCAAAGTTATATCACGCTGACAATATTGGCGATACTTGCCCAACTTTCCTTTCAGCTTCTTTACGAGCTTGTCGTAGATTGCTATATCCATGTCGCAAATTCACAGCCTCACTGTAACGAGGCTGACAACTTCAATACTGTTTCCAGACCGTTAAAAGAACGCAAAAAAACGTTACTTTCCAAGTTTGAAATCTTCCTTGGTGTGCATTGAACCGCTGCTGTTTTTCATCGCGAAACACCTGCTTCCCTTCCGGTGCCGTTGCCGACGATAAAGGGATGAATGCAGCAAGCGTGCCCAAACCGTAAATCGAATGTCATTTTTTCGTGAAAAACGTTACTGCCTCGTGAAAACCGCATAAGCACGGGGTTTTTACGCCGATTGGTTTGGCCTTGACGCCCGGGCTCTGTGCCTGTGTTGGGGTGCATAAATCCTGTATCTGGGAAAAACGTTACCCGTTCACCCCGGTCAGTGGGTAATCGGCGGATCTCTTTGAGGCGCGATTGGGTCATTTTGGTGCATGCCGTCTGATGCCTCAGTGTTTCGGTGATGGCTCAATGCCTTGTTTTGTGAGGCCTCTGCATCGCGGTTCTCGTCGCAATGTTTTGATCAGCGCTTAGCTAATCACTGAAGGATTGGTCATTGAGCGTAGTCGAAAAATCCGTTTGGCTCGAAATGGTGCACTTTTTTTCGTCACGCCTTGCCTGGGCGCGTATTGGCTGACGTGAAGCAATAGCGATTCGCAGGTATGCTGGGCGCCTTGAACCTGACCTGCCGAACGGAGTGCCTGCGGTGTTCGCTTTAGACCAACGCCTTCAACAAGACACACTGGTCATCGGGGATTTCCCCCTGTGCCGCCTGCTGCTGTCCAATGACTCGAACTACCCCTGGTTCATCCTGGTGCCGCGCATCCACGGTATCAGCGAAGTGTTTCAACTGGATGTCGTCGACCAACAACGCCTGTGGCAAGAAACCACCGCCTTGGCCCAGTTGCTGAATGAAGGCTTGTCCGCCGACAAAATGAACATCGGCGCTCTGGGCAACGTGGTCAGCCAGTTGCACGTGCATGTGATCGTGCGCAAACGTGATGATGCCGCCTGGCCTGCGCCGGTATGGGGCAAACACCCCGCGCAGCCTTATACCGATGAACACGTGGCAGCCATTCGTGCTCGCCTGCGCGAGCTGTTGCCCGCCGACTTCGTCTTTACCCAGGGCTGAATCATGGATCTGCAAGACCGCGTCAACGATCTGGAAAGCCGCCTGGCCTTCCAGGACGACACCATCGAGACCCTCAATGACATCCTCGTCACCCAGCAGCGGGCCGTCGAGCGCCTGCAACTGCAGATGACCGCGCTGCTCAAGCGCCAGGAAGAAATGGGCGGTCAGTTCGAAACGTCTGAAGAAGAAGCGCCGCCGCCTCACTATTAATAGGCGTGCATAAAAAAACCGCGACCCAGCCTGGCTGGGTCGCGGTTTTTTTTACTGCGAAGGCGGCTATCAGCGACGCGGCAGTGCAGCGATCACGTCTTCGGCCTGCAGGCCTTTGTCGCGATTCATGACGGAGAATTCCACGCGCTGGCCTTCCACCAGAACGCGATGGCCTTCGCCGCGAATGGCCCGGAAGTGGACGAAGATATCGTCGCCCGAATCACGGGAAATAAAGCCGAAGCCTTTGGAGGTGTTGAACCACTTGACGGTACCGGTATCCCGATTGGTCATGTCGTAGGTTTGCGACGAGGCCGCAGGGGACGAGCGATAGAAGCTGATGGCCAGGTGAAGAACAATGGCGACCACAGCAATCACCAGGCTGAGCAGGATGGCCGGGTGGCCGCCGACTTCAGGCATGGGGGCCAGGAGGGTGAGGGTTTGTACGACAACAGTCAGTACCAACAGCGCGCTGACCAGGTTTTGCAGTTGATGACGCGTGCCTTTGTTCCAGTAAGGGATCACCGGTGCCAGCGTCAGGTTAAGAAGGCCGAACAAGGCCAGGTACAGAGCGTCGTGTTGTTCCAGATACGGCAGGCTTTCAGGCTGCAGGCTCGGGATAAAGGACAGCAGCAAAGCTGCAACGCCCGTTAGCAGGTGGACGATTTTCAACATTTTGATTAACTCACGTTAAGACGGATCACAAGGAAGAGCTGACTGGCACGGTTCGCTTCTGAACAATGGGAGGCGTTGGGCACGTGCGCGGGGTATCAGCCTATGCCGCTGCCGCAGAAAGTAACGGCGACGACACGCCGCCTATTTAACAGCAAAGGCTGTGCCTACTCAAATCAAGCATTTCGAGGTGTTGCAAGGGCGACGGCATTTCTGCGTCAAACGCTTGTCCTAGACACGTGCGGGCTTTTCAAGCGGCCTTCTGGGAGATTTCCTACATGGGCCCAAGGCTTGGACTGTGTCGTTTTCACAGGCCGGGGCGGGGCGAATTGCCGCGCCGGGCTGCGCATCACCGGCACACTTGCTAGAGTGGACCTGCACCTGATCAATGAATGCTTGTCAATTGAAGGGGATAAACATGGCAATCGATATCGGTATCAGTGAAGAAGATCGTAAATCCATCGTCGACGGGCTTTCGCGACTGCTTTCCGATACCTATGTACTGTACCTGAAGACCCACAACTTCCATTGGAACGTCACGGGCCCTATGTTCCGCACGTTGCACCTGATGTTCGAAGAGCAATACAACGAGCTGGCGCTGGCGGTGGACTCCATTGCCGAGCGTATCCGTGCATTGGGTTTCCCGGCGCCGGGTGCCTACTCGGTCTACGCGCGTCTTTCTTCCATCAAGGAAGAAGAAGGCGTGCCGAATGCTGAAGACATGATCAAGCAACTGGTAGAAGGCCAGGAAGCGGTCACGCGCACCGCGCGTGGCATCTTCCCGCTGCTCGACAAGGTCAGCGATGAGCCGACGGCCGACCTGTTGACCCAGCGCATGCAGGTTCACGAGAAAACCGCGTGGATGCTGCGTTCCTTGCTCGAAAATAAGTAAACGACTGCCCTGGGCGGCGCCTTCCCGGCGCCGCTCGCTTGTTTCCACGCATTTGCTAGCGTTGTCCTACGCCGATCAACTCCGCGTCTTCTGGCTGCCGCACTCTGCCTGCTGTTTTATAGGGTCATTGCCCAATGGGACAACCCATGGGCGGCTGTTTGGCAATGGAGTGTCAGGTGTATGTCACGCGGAGTGGGTAATGGAATCATGGAGACCGGTGGTTTTCATAAAATAAAGGTCGACCCCTTTGTAAAAGGGTTCGACATGGGGCTGGCCAAGCCATTGTCCCGGTCGGTGAGGCTCAACGGGTTTTCCACGTGCCTGCGGCTGGAGCAGATTTATTGGAATATCCTCACGGAAATCGCCAGGATCAACGCCTGTTCGGTCAGTGCCTTGCTGTCCTACGTGGATCGCGAAGTGCACTTGCGTTATGGCGGTGTGAAGAACTTCAGTGGGTTGGTCAGGGTGGTGTGCGTGGTTCACGCGTTGAAAGAGCGTGTTCAACCTTATTAGCCACCGGGCTTCGGGGGCAGCCCTCCTTTGAGGTGGGCAAGGCCCCGAGGCAGAAAGCCGGCTGCGCTGCCTCGATTTACCAGATATAATCCCGCGCTTTGCTGCGCGTGCCGGGTTAACCCGGAGCAGGCGTGGCGCAGTAACGTTCTGATCGCCGAGACATCGCCATGCCCATGTACGACTATCAATGTGCTTCCTGTGGTCATCAGTTGGAAGCCATTCAGAAGATCAGCGCCGCGCCGCTGGTCGATTGCCCGGCCTGCCAAGCGCCGGAACTCAAGAAGATGTTGTCCATGCCGGGCTTCCGCCTGAGCGGCAGCGGCTGGTACGAGACCGACTTCAAGACCGGCTCGAAGAAGAACCTGGCGGGCGGCGACAAAGCAGACTGAGTTGAACTCTACGCGCAGGCTCCTGCATTATCCGTCCCCTGCTTTAATGTACGGTGACGAGGCAAGCCTCCACCGAATTTCGAATTACGAGAAGTGAAACCACGACCATGATGCGCAGCCACTATTGCGGCCAACTGAACGAGACCCTGGAAGGTCAGGAAATCACCCTTTGCGGATGGGTCCACCGTCGCCGCGACCACGGCGGGGTGATCTTCCTCGATATCCGTGATCGTGATGGTCTGGCCCAGGTGGTGTTCGACCCGGATCGCGCCGAGAGCTTCGCCGCCGCCGATCGCGTGCGCAGCGAATACGTCGTGAAGATCACCGGCAAGGTTCGCCTGCGTCCGGAAGGCGCCGTGAACAAGAACATGGCCTCCGGCGGCATCGAAGTGTTGGGCTACGAGCTGGAAGTGCTGAACGAGTCGGAAACCCCGCCGTTCCCACTCAACGAATACTCCGACGTCGGCGAAGAAACCCGCCTGCGCTATCGCTTCCTGGACCTGCGTCGTCCGGAAATGGCCGAGAAGCTGCGCCTGCGTTCGCGCATGACCACCAGCATCCGCCGCTTCCTCGACGAAAACGGCTTCCTGGACGTTGAAACCCCGATCCTGACCCGGGCCACCCCGGAAGGCGCGCGTGACTACCTGGTGCCGAGCCGTACCCACGCGGGTTCGTTCTTCGCCCTGCCGCAATCGCCACAACTGTTCAAGCAACTGCTGATGGTGGCCGGCTTCGACCGTTACTACCAGATCGCCAAGTGCTTCCGTGACGAAGACCTGCGCGCCGACCGCCAGCCGGAATTCACCCAGATCGACATCGAGACCAGCTTCCTCGATGAAAAAGAGATCATGGGCCTGACCGAGCAGATGATCCGCAACCTGTTCAAGGAAGTGCTGGACCTGGAGTTCGGCGATTTCCCGCACATGACCTTCGAAGAAGCCATGCGCCGCTACGGTTCCGACAAGCCAGACCTGCGTAACCCGCTGGAACTGGTGGACGTGGCCGACCAACTCAAGGAAGTCGACTTCAAGGTGTTCAGCGGCCCGGCCAATGACCCTAAATGCCGCATCGCCGCCCTGCGTGTGCCTGGCGGCGCGAGCATGCCGCGCAAGCAGATCGACGACTACACCAAGTTCGTCGGCATCTACGGTGCCAAGGGCCTGGCGTACATCAAGGTCAACGAGCGCGCCAACGGTGTTGAAGGTCTGCAATCGCCGATCGTGAAAAACATCCCGTTGGACAACCTGAACGCGATCCTCGATCGCGTCGGTGCAGTCGACGGTGACATCGTGTTCTTCGGTGCCGACAAGGCCAAGATCGTCAGCGAGGCCCTGGGCGCGCTGCGCATCAAGCTGGGTCACGACCTGAACCTGCTGACCTGTGAATGGGCCCCGATGTGGGTCGTTGACTTCCCGATGTTCGAAGAGAACGACGACGGCAGCTTCAGCGCCTTGCACCACCCGTTCACCGCGCCGAAGTGCTCGCCGGCCGAGCTGGAAGCCAACCCGGCAGGCGCTTTGTCCCGTGCCTACGACATGGTGCTCAACGGCACTGAGTTGGGTGGCGGTTCGATCCGTATCCACCGTAAAGAGATGCAACAAGCGGTGTTCCGTCTCTTGGGCATCAACGAAGCGGAACAGGAAGAGAAGTTCGGCTTCCTGCTCGACGCCCTGAAATACGGCGCACCACCGCACGGTGGCCTGGCGTTCGGCCTGGACCGTCTGGTGATGCTGATGACCGGCGCCCAGTCGATCCGCGAAGTGATTGCCTTCCCGAAAACCCAGAGCGCTGCGGACGTCATGACCCAGGCTCCGGGTGTGGTGGATGCCAAGGCACTGCGCGAACTGCACATCCGCCTGCGCGAGACGCCTAAGGCTGAGTAAGGCTGCTGCGTGAAAGCGCACTGAGGTTTACGCAGTCTAAAAAGGCGCATCTTCGGATGCGCCTTTGCGTTAAAGGACTATTCCTCGCCTGGGGCGGGGGTGATCAAGGTTTCTACAGAATTTCGGAGTTGTGTTATGGCTGGCCATTCCAAGTGGGCGAACATCAAGCACCGCAAAGAGCGTCAGGATGCCAAGAAAGGCAAGATCTTCACCAAGTGGATTCGCGAGCTGACCGTCGCCGCCCGCCAGGGCGGTGGTGACCCCGGCTCCAACCCGCGCCTGCGCCTGGCGCTGGACAAGGCGCTGGGCGCCAACATGAGCCGCGACATCATCGACCGCGCCGTGGCCCGTGGCGCTGGTGCTGCCGACACCGACGACATGGTCGAGCTGAGCTACGAAGGCTACGGCCCGGGCGGCGTGGCGGTGATGGTCGAGTGCATGACCGACAACCGCAACCGCACCGCGGCAGCCGTACGTCATGCGTTCAGCAAGTGCGGTGGCAACCTCGGCACCGACGGTTCGGTGGCTTACCTGTTCGAGCGCAAAGGGCAGATCACCTTTGCACCGGGCACGGATGAAGATGCGCTGATGGAAGCCGCGATGGAGGCGGATGCCGACGACGTGGTGACCAACGAAGACGGCTCCATCGACGTGTTCACCTCGTTCGCCAGCTTCTACGCCGTGCGCAATGCGCTGGAAGCCGCCGGCTTCAAAGGCACCGACGCAGAGATCGTGATGCTGCCCACCACCAGCGCCGAGCTGGACCTGGACGGTGCGCAGAAAGTGCTGAAGATGCTGGATATGCTGGAAGATTTGGATGATGTGCAGAATGTGTATTCCAACGCGGATATCCCGGAAGAAGTCGCTGCACAGCTTACCTAAGAACGATGAAAGTCCAGTGTGGAAGCGGGCTTTTGTGGCGAGGGAGCTTGCTCCCGTTGGGGGGCGAAGCGCCCCCCAAAGCCTGCGCCTGCTACGCAGTCGAGCGGGAGCAAGCTCCCTCGCCACAAAAGCAGCTTCCACATTGGATCTATGTGTTTCCACAAAACCGCAGGCGTTATGACTTTAATCCTAGGTATCGACCCCGGTTCGCGCATCACCGGTTTTGGCGTGGTGCAACAGACCCCGCGCGGCTGTGTCTATGTCGCCTCGGGCTGCATCCGCACCGGCGCGGGCGAGTTGGCCGAGCGCCTGCAGATCGTCTATCGCGGCGTACGTGAAGTGATCCAGACCTACGGACCGGTCACCATGGGCATCGAAAAGGTGTTCATGGCAAAAAATGCCGATTCGGCGTTGAAACTGGGCCAGGCCCGTGGCGCCGCCATCGTGGCTGGAGCGGAGGAGGGCATGGAGATCGCCGAGTACACGGCGACCCAGGTCAAGCAGGCCGTGGTCGGTACGGGTGCTGCTAACAAAGAGCAGGTGCAGATGATGGTCATGCACATGCTCAAGCTCACCTCAAAACCGCAGATCGACGCCTCCGACGCCCTGGCCATTGCCATTTGCCACGCGCACACCCGTTCCAGCCTGTTGCCCCATGGCCTGGGTACCGCACGCAGTCGTGGCGGGCGGCTGCGTCTCTGATAGCATCAGCGCAATCGAAATTTCCGGTCAGGCCATGCGCTGACCCCAAGCTTTAAGGATCTGAACCGTGATTGGACGCTTGCGCGGCACCCTGGCTGAGAAACAGCCGCCGCACCTGATTCTGGATGTAAACGGGTTGGGGTATGAGCTGGAAGTGCCCATGACCACCCTGTATCGCCTACCGTCGGTCGGTGAGCCGATTACGCTGCACACTCACTTGGTGGTGCGCGAAGACGCGCAGCTACTCTATGGTTTCATCGGCAAGCGCGACCGCGACTTTTTCCGCGAACTGATCCGCCTCAACGGCGTGGGCCCGAAACTGGCCTTGGCGTTGATGTCGAGCCTGGAAGTGGATGAGCTGGTGCGCGCCGTTTCGGCCCAGGACACTTCAGCGCTGACCAAGGTGCCGGGCGTTGGCAAGAAGACCGCCGAGCGCCTGCTGGTAGAACTCAAGGACCGCTTCAAGGCCTGGGAAGTGGTACCGAGCATGTTCGCCCTTGTACCGAACCAGCCGGATATGCCGGCGGGCCAAGTCGCCAGCGCCGAAAGCGATGCGGTCAGCGCGCTGATTTCCCTGGGCTACAAGCCGCAGGAAGCCAGCAAGGCCGTGTCGTCCATCAAGGACAAGAACCTGAGCAGTGAAGACATGATCCGCCGCGCCCTGAAGGGAATGATTTAAGTGATTGAAGCTGATCGTCTGATTGCAGCCACTGGCCCGCGCGACCGTGAAGAGGTCCAGGACCGCGCCATCCGCCCCCTGAGCCTGGCCGACTACATCGGCCAGCCCACCGTGCGCGAGCAGATGGAGCTGTTCATCCAGGCTGCGCGCGGTCGCAGTGAATCTTTGGATCACACGCTGATATTTGGCCCTCCTGGGTTGGGCAAGACCACCCTGGCCAATATCATCGCCCAGGAAATGGGCGTGTCGATCAAGTCCACCTCCGGCCCGGTGCTGGAGCGTCCGGGTGATTTGGCGGCGTTGCTGACCAACCTTGAACCTCATGACGTGCTGTTCATCGACGAGATCCACCGGCTCTCGCCAATCGTCGAGGAAGTGCTGTACCCAGCGATGGAGGACTTCCAGCTCGACATCATGATCGGCGAAGGCCCGGCAGCGCGCTCGATCAAGCTCGACCTGCCACCGTTCACCCTGGTCGGCGCCACAACACGGGCGGGCATGCTGACCAACCCGTTGCGAGACCGTTTCGGCATTGTTCAACGTCTAGAGTTCTATAGCACGGCCGACCTTGCGACCATCGTCAGCCGTTCGGCGGGCATTCTCGGCTTGCCCCTGGACCCGGAAGGCGCGTTTGAAATAGCCCGTCGGGCCCGCGGTACGCCTCGAATTGCCAACCGTTTGCTGCGCCGTGTGCGCGACTTTGCCGAGGTGCGGGCCAAGGGGCACATCACCAAGGCCGTGGCCGACCTGGCCTTGAACCTGCTGGACGTGGATGAGCACGGCTTCGATCACCAGGATCGGCGTCTACTCTTGACCATGATCGAGAAGTTCGACGGCGGCCCGGTGGGGGTCGACAGCCTGGCCGCGGCCATCAGTGAGGAGCGTCATACCATTGAGGATGTGCTGGAACCGTACTTGATCCAGCAGGGTTACATCATGCGTACCCCAAGGGGGCGAGTCGTTACGCGTCACGCCTATCTGCACTTCGGGTTAAACATTCCGTCACGATTGGGCGAGATGCCTGTAGTAGACGAATTCCTCGATGCAGTGGACGATTAAAAGCCTCACGCCAGACGATTTATCCGAGGTTTGTGCTGTCCTAGTGGCTGGTGTCGTCATTCAGTCAGTCAGAAATGTTTCAGACAACGAAAAAACAGTTGCCCAGCCGGATTGGCAACCTGAGGAGTAAGCACTAGAGTATGCGCGCGCAAAACGGGGATCAGTCGTTCGCACATCGCTGTCGCGTTTATTACGAGGACACCGATGCCGGCGGCATCGTGTATTACGTCAACTACCTCAAGTTCATGGAGCGGGCTCGAACCGAGCGGCTACGGGAGCTGGGCTTTGCCCAGTCCCAGCTGGCAGGGGAGGACCTGTTATTCGTCGTGCATTCCAGCGAGGCGCGGTATCACGCGCCGGCGCGGCTGGACGACGAGTTGTTGGTCAGCGCTGAAGTAATCGAATTGAACCGTGTCAGCCTGCGTTTCAAGCAGCAGGTCAGGCGGGCAACGGATGCAACGCTGCTCTGTGAGGGGCAGTTCCTGGTGGCCTGTGTGCGCACCAATAGTTTGAAACCCCGGGCCATTCCCGAAGCTCTACGTGCGGCCTTTGCCGACGTAAGCGGCGCGGGTAAACAATCAAAGCAGGAGATTTAGCGTGGAACCTACCGTCGTCGACCATTCCTCCATGTGGAGCCTGGTCAGCAATGCCAGTGTTGTGGTTCAACTGGTCATGCTGACCCTGGTAGCCGCATCGGTTACCTCTTGGGTCATGATTTTTCAGCGCAGCAACCTGCTGCGTGCCGGTCGACGTGCCCTGGAGAGCTTTGAAGAGCGCTTCTGGTCGGGTATCGACCTGTCCAAGCTGTACCGCCAGGCTGGCAGCAACCCAGACCCGGATTCGGGCGTCGAGCAAATCTTCCGCGCCGGCTTCAAGGAATTCTCCCGCCTGCGCCAGCAGCCTGGCGTTGACCCGGAAGCGGTCATGGAAGGCGTGGCCCGCGCCATGCGTGTCGCCATTTCCCGCGAAGAAGAGAAGCTTGAGCAAAGCTTGCCGTTTCTTGCCACCGTCGGTTCCGTGAGCCCGTACATCGGCCTGTTCGGTACCGTGTGGGGCATCATGAACTCCTTCCGTGGCCTGGCCCAGGCCCAGCAAGCGACCCTGGCCACCGTGGCTCCAGGTATTGCCGAAGCCCTGATCGCCACCGCGATCGGCCTGTTCGCTGCTATCCCCGCAGTAATTGCCTACAACCGTTTTGCCGCTACCAGCGAAACGTTGATCGGCCGTTACTACACCTTCGCCGACGAATTCCAGGCGATCCTGCACCGTAAAGTGCACACCAGCGAAGAATAAGCAGGTAATTCCCAATGGCTTTAATCGCTCGAGCTCGCAAAAAGCGCAAGCCGGTCGCCGAGATGAACGTAGTGCCTTACATCGATGTGATGCTGGTGCTGCTGGTTATCTTCATGGTGACCGCGCCGATGCTCAATCAGGGCGTGAAGGTTGATCTGCCCAAGGTTTCCAGCGAAGCCTTGCCGCAAGACAACAACACCCAGGTCCTGACCATTTCGATCAAGGCTGACAAGACCTATTACTGGAACCTTGGCAGCGAAGTCGATACCCAAAAACAGCAGGACAAGGCTATGACCTTGCCGCAGATGACCGACGCGGTGACCAAGATCATTCGCTCTGGCAATGAAGGCGGCAAGCACACCCAAGTCTTCATTCGCGGGGACAAAGTGGTCGACTATGGCTCCGTCATGGGCGCCATGGGCGGACTGCAGAAGGCCGGCGTGGGTAACGTTGGCTTGATTACCGAGGCGCCCTGATGCAGCAACAGCGAGAGCCGTCCGCCTCGGAAAGCTTCTTCTGGCCTAGCGTCTGGGCAATTGCCCTGCACGTCCTGGTGTTTGGCATGCTGTTCGTCAGCTTTGCCATGACCCCGGACCTGCCGCCAGCCAAGCCGATCGTGCAGGCGACCCTGTATCAGCTGAAATCGAAAAGTCAGGCCACCACCCAGACCAATCAGAAGATTGCGGGTGAGGCCCAGAAGTCGGCTGCGCGCCAGACTGAAGTCGAACAGATGGAACAGAAGAAGGTCGAGCAGGAAGCGGTGAAGGCTGCTGCGGAACAAAAGAAAGAAGAGGCGGCTCAAAAGGCCGAGGAATCGAAAAAGGCTGACGAAGCCAAGAAAGCGGACGAGGCGAAAAAGGCTGATGAAGCCAAGAAAGCCGAGAAAGCTGCCGAAGCCAAAAAGGCCGAAGAGAAACAATTGGCTGATATAGCCAAGAAGAAGTCTGAAGAAGAAGCCAAGAAGGCTGCTGAAGAAGAGGCCAAGAAAAAGGCCGCTGAAGACGCCAAGAAGAAAATAGTCGAAGACGCGAAGAAGAAAGCCGCCGAAGACGCCAAGAAAAAAGCTGAAGCAGACGAGGCGAAGAAAAAAGTCGCCGACGACGCGAAGAAGAAAGCTGCCGCCGATGCCCAGAAGAAAAAGGCCCAGGAAGCAGCGCGCAAATCCGCCGAAGAGAAAAAGGCCCAGGCCTTGGCAGACTTGCTCTCCGACACGCCGCAGCGTCAGCAAGCCTTGGCCGATGAACGTGGCGATGAAGTTGCGGGCAGTTTCGACGACCTGATTCGGGCGCGGGCAGCAGAAGGTTGGACACGTCCACCTTCGGCACGTAAAGGCATGACAGTAGTGCTGCAGATCGGCATGTTGCCGGACGGTACGGTGACTTCGGTCAGCGTGTCCAAGTCCAGTGGTGACGGTTCGTTCGACAGTTCGGCGGTTGCCGCGGTCAAGAATATTGGCCGGTTGACCGAGATGCAGGGAATGAAACCAAGCGACTTCGCTCCCTATCGTTCATTCAAGATGACATTCACACCTGAGGATCTAGCCTTGTGAGAAACCTTCTTCGAGGAATGCTTGTCGTTATTTGCTGTATGGCAGGGATAGCGGCGGCGGATGAAAAGAACATCCTGGTCACCAGCGGTAGCGATCGGGCCACCCCGATCGCGGTAGTACCGTTCGGTTGGCAAGGCGGCAGCGTGCTGCCGGACGACATGGCCCAGATCGTCAGCGACGACCTGCGCAACTCCGGCTACTACGCACCGATTCCAAAAGGCAACATGATCAGCCAGCCGAACCAGGCCAGCGAAGTCGTGTTCCGCGACTGGAAAGCGGTGGGCGCGCAGTACCTGATGGTCGGCAATATCACGCCGGCCGGTGGTCGTCTGCAAATCACCTACACCTTGTTCAACGTGGCGACCGAGCAGCAGGTTCTGACCGGCAGCGTGTCGGGCACGGCCGAGCAGATCCGCGACATGGCCCACTACATCTCGGACCAGTCGTTTGAAAAGCTCACCGGTATCAAGGGTGCTTTCTCGACGCGTCTGCTGTACGTAACGGCTGAACGTTTCTCCGTAGACAACACTCGTTACACTTTGCAGCGTTCGGACTACGACGGTGCACGGGCTGTGACCTTGCTGCAATCCCGTGAGCCAATCCTGTCGCCGCGCTTCGCGCCGGACGGCAAGCGTATTGCCTACGTGTCCTTCGAACAGAAGCGTCCGCGTATCTTCGTCCAGCACATCGATACTGGCCGTCGTGAGCAGATCACCAACTTCGAAGGCCTCAACGGTGCACCGGCCTGGTCGCCGGATGGTTCGCGCCTGGCGTTTGTACTGTCCAAAGATGGCAACCCGGATATCTACGTGATGAACATGGCTTCGCGCCAGATCACTCGCGCAACCAGCGGCCCTGGCATCAACACCGAGCCGTTCTGGGGCAAGGATGGTTCGACCATCTACTTCACCTCTGACCGCGGCGGCAAGCCCCAGGTCTACAAGGCGAACGTGAATGGTGGTGGGGCAGAGCGTGTTACTTTTATCGGTAACTACAACGCCAACCCTAAGCTTTCGGCCGATGAAAAGACGTTGGTGATGATTCACCGTCAGGATGGTTTCACTAATTTCCGGGTTGCGGCCCAGGATTTGCAGCGCGGAACCGTAAAAATCCTCACAGATACCAACCTTGATGAGTCAGCCACTGTTGCGCCCAACGGCACCATGGTAATCTACGCCACCCGCCAGCAGGGCCGGGGAGTCTTGATGCTCGTGTCCATTAATGGCCGCGTAAGGCTCCCACTTCCTACCGCACAAGGCGAAGTCAGAGAACCATCCTGGTCCCCTTACCTGAACTGACGCGGCGCTACAAAAAGAAGTACTTAACACACTGGGGTTCATTAGGAGTTTCACGATGGAAATGCTGAAGTTTGGTAAGTTTGCTGCTCTGGCTCTGGCTCTGTCCGTAGCCGTTGGTTGCTCGTCTAAAGGCGGCGACAATGCCGGTGAAGGCGCAGCTGTTGATCCAAACGCTGGTTACGGCGCTAACACTGGTGCGGTTGACGGCTCCCTGAGCGAAGAAGCTGCTCTGCGCGCTATCACCACTTTCTACTTCGAATACGACAGTTCGGACCTGAAACCAGAAGCCATGCGCGCTCTGGACGTTCACGCGAAGGACCTGAAAGCTAACGGCGCTCGCGTTGTTCTGGAAGGTAACACTGACGAACGTGGTACTCGTGAGTACAACATGGCACTGGGCGAGCGTCGTGCGAAAGCCGTTCAGCGCTACCTGGTACTGCAAGGTGTTGCTCCAGGCCAACTGGAACTGGTTTCCTACGGTAAAGAGCGTCCAGTTGCTACTGGCCACGACGAGCAGTCCTGGGCTCAAAACCGTCGCGTCGAACTGCGTAAGTAATTCGTCATGCGAACGTGCCGTCGTGCTCTAACTGTATTGGCTCTCAGCCTCGCACCGCTTGCGGTGTGGGCTGCGGTTCCTGTGGAAGATAGCAACTCTGGCTATAACAATAGCGGGAGCAGTTATCCGCCAGCGGGTTATGGCACGAACGGCGCCTATGCGGGGGGAGCGGCTACGTCCGCTCCCTCGGCACAGGGCGAACTGTTCAACCAGCTGCAACGCATGCAGGATCAACTGGCGCAGCAACAAGGCACCATTGAAGTACTGCAAAACCAAGTGAACCAGCTGAAGCAAGAAGGCCTGGAGCGTTACCAGGATCTTGATCGACGCATTGGAGCCGGCGTTCAACCTGCCGCAACTCCTGATAATTCTTCTGCCGGTGGCGCGCCAAGCGCTGCTGCCGGTGGTGCAGCAGCAGGGGCGGCTGCCAGCCAAGCCCCTGCCGCGAGCAGCGAACCGGGTGATCCGGCGAAGGAAAAGCTGTATTACGATGCAGCCTTCGACCTGATCAAAGCCAAGGATTTCGATAAGGCCAGCCAGGCATTTACCGCTTTCCTGCGCAAATACCCGAACAGCCAGTACGCGGGCAATGCTCAATACTGGTTGGGTGAAGTCAACCTGGCCAAGGGTGATCTACAGGGCGCGGGCCAGGCATTTGCCAAGGTCAGCCAGCTCTACCCCAAGCACGCCAAGGTGCCGGATTCACTGTACAAACTCGCTGACGTAGAACGCCGCCTGGGTCATACCGACAAGGTCAAAGGCATTCTGCAGCAGGTTGTGGCCCAGTATCCGGGGACTTCCGCTGCCCAGTTGGCTCAACGGGATCTGCAGCGCTTGTAAGCGATGCAGCCGTTTAGAAGAAACCCGCGCCTGGCGCGGGTTTTTTCGTTAGAATCCACGCCCTTTTATGAAACACGCTTTTTGGGGCCTGCGCGTTGGCGGGGTTCCTTTAAGTGCCTGACGGAGGCGGACAGCCTGTTTAGCTGTTACGCCCGTGGCGACTATGCAAGACACATTACGAATTACCGAAGTCTTTTACTCGTTGCAGGGTGAAACGCGAACGGCTGGCCTGCCCACAGTATTTGTGCGCCTGACCGGTTGCCCCCTGCGTTGCCAATACTGCGACAGCGCCTACGCCTTCAGTGGCGGCACGGTGCGCACCCTCGATGACATTCTGGAGCAGGTCGCCGGCTACAAGCCGCGCTACGTCTGCGTGACCGGCGGCGAGCCGTTGGCCCAGCCCAATGCCATCCCGTTGCTCAAGCAGCTGTGTGATGCCGGCTACGAGGTTTCCCTGGAGACCAGTGGCGCCCTGGACATCTCCGCGGTCGACCCCCGTGTCAGCCGCGTGGTCGACCTCAAGACCCCCGACTCCAAGGAAGCGCACCGTAACCGCTACGAGAACATCGAGCTGCTGACGGCCAACGACCAGGTCAAGTTCGTCATTTGTTCCCGCGACGACTACGACTGGGCGAACTCCAAGCTGATTCAATACGGGCTGGACCGCCGCGCAGGCGAAGTGCTGTTCTCGCCAAGCCACCATGACCTGAATGCACGCGACCTCGCCGATTGGGTGGTTGCAGACAACCTACCGGTGCGCCTGCAATTGCAGTTGCATAAATACCTTTGGAACGACGAGCCAGGACGCTGATATGACTGAACACACAATGGATCAAAAACGCGCGGTAATCCTGCTGTCCGGCGGCCTCGACTCCGCCACCGTGGTGGCCATGGCCCAGGCGCAAGGCTACAGCTGCTACACCATGAGCTTCGACTACGGCCAGCGTCACCGCGCCGAGCTGAATGCCGCCGCGCGTGTCGCCCGTGAGATGGGCGTGGTCGAGCACAAAGTGATTGGACTGAACCTCAACGGCATCGGTGGCTCCGCGCTGACCGACAGCAGCATCGATGTGCCGGAAGCACCTAGCGAAGGCATCCCGGTGACCTACGTGCCGGCACGCAACACCGTGTTCCTGTCCCTGGCCCTGGGTTGGGCAGAGGTACTTAACGCCCGCGACATCTTCATCGGCGTCAACGCAGTGGATTACTCCGGTTACCCGGACTGCCGCCCAGAGTTCGTCGAGTCGTTCGAGCGCATGGCCAACCTGGCGACCAAAGCCGGTGTAGAAGGGCAGGGTTTCCGTATCCTGGCGCCGCTGCAAAACCTGAGCAAGGCCGATATCGTCAAGGCTGGTGTAGGACTTGGCGTAGATTATTCGCTGACTGTTTCCTGCTATCAGGCAGACGATGACGGCCGTGCTTGTGGGAAATGCGACAGCTGCCGACTGCGTGCAGAAGGCTTCCAAGCGGCCGGAATTACTGACCCAACGCGTTATTTCTGATTTATTTCAAATAAGGTGTTGAATAATCCTTAGAAATCAGTATTATACGCGCCACCACACAGCGGGTCGTTAGCTCAGTTGGTAGAGCAGTTGGCTTTTAACCAATTGGTCGTAGGTTCGAATCCCACACGACCCACCATTTTTGGCGGTTTAGAAAATCCGGAAGGCCCACGCAAGTGAGGATTTCCGGGTTTTTTTTTGCCTGTTCGAAACGTCAAAGGCCCCGGCTCGTGAAGAGTCCGGGGCCTTTTTTATTCCTCAGGAAATCCTGTCAGGCGCTGTGCTCAATAAAGTACTGACAAATCAGCCGATCCTCCCGCAAGCACTGTTCGCTCGCCGGCATCCCGGTGGCTTCGGAAAAGAACGCGGCCATCGCCCTGCACACGCATTGCTCTTCGCGTACTACGCTGCCCACCGGGCAGGTGAAGTTGCGCACCATCACACCACCTTCCTGAGGCACCGCCTCGGTACTCGCGCCCAAGGCGTCGGCGGCGGCCATCGCCGCGCGCAGTCCGCTGTCAAAATCTTCAGGCTTGGCCAGGCCAGCGCGTTGGGCCAACTGGCGGCCGGTTTGTTCCAGCACCTCACCCAGCTCCTCGACGTCGTAGCGGTCCTTCAGGGTAGCCAGCAATTGCGTGAGCAGGATTTGATAAGCCGTTGAGGTGACATCTTCGCTGCCCGGTGCGGCTTCGAAGATCACGGGAGGCTTGCCCACAGTGTTAGGCGGACGGATCTTGCTGCGGCGCACCAACCCCTCCGACTCCAACTGTTTGAGCTGCACGATCACGGCATTGCGCGTCACGGCCAGAAGTTCGCAGAGCTGCACCACGGTCAGTGGCTCGCGCTGGAGAAGCTGCAGGATGTCGCTTTTGGTACTCACGGGCGGTCAGGTTCGCTGGCGATTGGGAGGGGCGAGTATAGCGTCATCAAATCCAGTTCACGGAACAAAAAACAATAAAGACAACAAATATTGTCAATATGGCTCGACAGTGATTAGAATCCTCTGCGCCATCGCCCTGTGCGATCTAAAAAAAGGAAATGCCTGATGAGTCTGATACCCAACAATTCACTGGTCACCGCAACCCCCGAAGAGGGGCGCGAGCTGGCGATCAAAATGGCGCGGCTGGTGATCAAGGCGACCCAACCTGATGAAGCGGTACGCGGCCACTTGCGCGATGTGTATGCCAATGATGCGGCAATGCTGATCAGCATTGGCCATGTGGTCGCGACGGAATTTGCGACGATTGCGGCGGCGAATAAATACTGGAACGCGTAGAGCGACCCGGCAGCCAGCGGTCTCTGTTGGCTGCCTGGAACTGCCCGGTCACAACCGGGTTTAAAGGTCAGAAAAAGAAACGATAAAACCACAAAAGTCTTTGATATACATAGGATTGTCTGACAATCCTCTGCATGAAAAACTCTTCATAAACCCCCCGCTCGAACGTTGGTAGCTTCCTCGTCGCTGCCCCACAATTCGAGTCCTAATAATGAATAACAAAACTCTTAAAGGCGCCTTGGCGCTCGCCGTTTCCCTTGCCTCAACCCCGCTGTTCGCCGGTGGTTTCGCGCTCAATGAACAAAGTATCAGTTCAATGGGCACGGGCTATGCCGGTCGCTCCTCATCGGCCGAAGACGCCAGTACCGTGTTCGGCAACCCCGCCGGTATGTCTCGCCTGAAGCAGAATGAAGTCAGCCTTGGTGCGACTTACCTCGATGCCAAAACCGATATCAAGAACGCCAGTTCGTCGCAGTTCGGTGCCGACAACCCAGGCACCAACAAGGGCGACATGGTGCCCGGCATTGCCGTGCCGATGGGCTACCTGGTCACGCCCATTGATGAGCACTGGGCGTTCGGCCTGGGCATCTATGCACCGTTCGGCCTGGTGACTGACTATGAGCACAGCTTCCAGGGCAATGGCTTCGGCAACAAGAGCAAGGTTTCGGTCATCACCGTGCAGCCGACGGTCAGCTATGCCTTCAACGACAAGGTGTCGGTAGGTTTCGGCCCGACCTTCAACCGCATCAGTGGCGAGCTGGATTCCAATGTGCCGCTGGGTGGCGGAGCCGGCGAAAGCGTGAAAGTCAAAGGCGACGACAACGCCACCGGGTTCAACGCCGGTATCCTGGTGCAACCCCTCGAAAGTACGCGTATCGGCGTGACCTACCACTCGCAGGTGGTGTACCACCTCACCGGCAAGACCCACGCCTCCGGGGTGATTTCCGATGCCTTTGACGGTGGCCCGCAGCGTTATGACGCCAGTTTGAACGTGACCACGCCGTCCTCGGTGGATTTCTCGGTCACCCATCAACTGAATGACGACTGGACCCTCTACCTCGGCAGCACCTACACCCGTTGGAGCCAGTTGAAGAAGATCACCATCAACAACGACGGGGTGTCCGACCTTACCGCTCAATTCGGCGGCCTGGGCTCGATCACCGAACAACAGCATTGGCATGACACCTGGTCCCACGCCATCGGCGCGGCGTATCGGGTCAACAAACAACTGGTGCTGCGGACCGGTTTCTCGGTGGACCAGACGCCGACCAACAACACCGACCGTTCCGTGCGGATTCCTACGGGGGATCGCACTGTTTTCAGCCTGGGCGCCGGCTGGACGCCCGTCAACAACCTGACGTTCGATGTGGCGTATTCCTACCTCAAGGAAGAGCCGATCAAGGTTCATCAGAACCTTTCCCAGGTAGGGCTGACGTACGATGCCAAGTATGAAAACAGCGCCAATGGGTTCGGTGGATCGGTGACTTACCGGTTCTGATTTTCGCAAAACCGCAAGGAGCCAGCTTTTTGGCATGGCTCTTTGCTATCTACGTGCTGTCAATCGATCGAAGTCTTGGTTAAATTGAGCATTGTCCAGCTCAAGACAGGGATCGTCATGACCACGCTTTCGCCTATTAATACCGGCAATACGCTTATCGCCCGTCCGACAGAAACGCCGCCTGCAACCCTGACGCACAACGTTGAAGTCAGCCTGAAGAGGCCCTCTGCAGTCGTCAGCCTGGGCAACGTCGTCTCCGATACGCTTTCCGACACCTATTCCCGTCGCGGACAATTACCGGGTCAAGAAACCGTGCGCGCCTGGGAAAGTGACAGCCAGGACGCGCTCAGCAAATCGCTCAACACCAACTTCAATTCGCAGTCGACGGCCAACCGCTTCAGTGGCTTGGGCGCCGGCCTGATTGCGCAGTTCGCCAAGGGCGGGGCAGCGGTTTCCCAGTCGGTGATGTTCGCGAGTGCCGACCGCGCGGCGAACGCGGGTGAAATCAAAGTTGATCAGGGCCTGCTGCACACCAAGGCCGACAATTTGATCAGCCTCAGCATCAAGACCGCCAGCGGCAAGACCGTCACCTTCAGCCTCTCGAGCCAGACCGATGGCCTGGGTGTGCAAGCGACGGTAGACGGTGGCACCTTGACCGATGAGGAGCTCAAGGCCGTCGGCAAATTGGGCAGCGCCTTCCAGTCCGCCGTGGATGGGTTGACGGCAATGCCACCGAAGCTCGACCTGAGCCAACTGACGCAGTTTGACACCAAGCTGCTGGCGTCGGTGGACCTCAATGCCACGCTCAAATCCCTGGACGGCCAGGACCTGAGCCTGGCCTTCCATGCCGATAGCCAAAGCCGCACCACCCGCATGAGTGGCCCGCTCGGCGAGCTGAACCTGGCCGTCGACCTGAAAAACGCCGCGATCATCGGTAACGCCAAACAACAAGCCAAGGCCCTGCAAAGCTATCTCGCCCAATTCGACCGGGCGCAGGAGCGCGGCAGTGCCAAGCCAGAGCTGATGGCGATGTTCAAAGACGCCTTCAGCGCCATGAACAGCCATTATCCACAGGGCGTTACCCTGCCCGAAGCGTTGACGCGTAACTCGACCGACCAGGGCTTGCTGACCGGCTTGGCGGACTTCAAGGCATCCATCAAACAGGCCAGCGAATCGCCCAACCCGATGCGCCCGTCTGAGGTGGACAGCTTCGCCTACGAGGTCTCGCAAAAGACCCGCGTCGGCGGCAACAGCCTGTTGGATCGCAGTGTCAGCCAGGACCAGCAGTCGAGCCTCTCCGCGAGTTTCCATAAGGGGCTCAAGGGCGGCAAAGCGCCTGCCCTGGACGGCAATGCAGAGTCGCAGAATTATCGCTACGTACAAGTGCAGGACAAGGCCAGCAGTTCGGCCAAGCTCTCCTACAAGGACGGCCTGCTGGCCAGTGCAACGCTCGATCAAAGTGCCAGCCAGAACACCCGCACGCAGCAATATGTGATGGGCAAGTTGGTGGAAGACACCACGGTGCCGAAAGAGGCGTCGGTCAAGCGCGACTATCTGGTGTTGCTCGAATACGCGGCCAAGGAAAGCAAGAAGTCCAAGGATGCGCTGGAGGAGTCCACTGTCAAGGAGGCCCTGGCCAGCCTGCATGCTTCGGTAATGTTGCAGGAAGATCCGTCCGCACTGGCACGCTGACGCGGCTGTAAAAAAGGCGTCTCCAGTGATGGAGGCGCCTTTTTTTTGCCCGGCAGACGCACCGACGAATGCCAGATTAGGCTTTTGAAACCCTTGGATATTCTGTAGCCTTGCGCAGCTTCACCTTAACCCGTGCTTGATGAACACAATCACTTCGTCCGGCGGCGCCCGAAGGGCTCCAGAGCCGGTGGTACACTCGACTTTCGCGCAACTGCGCCTGCAGGTCTTGCGAACATGACGCAAATTTCCGAACGCCTTCTGGTTCAAGCCCACCTCGACGCCAAGCAGCCCAAGGCCCTCAGCGCCGCTGAAGAGGCGAACCTGCGTACCGCCATCGCCGCCGAGCTCAAGGCTCAAGACGCGGTGCTGGTCGCCCACTTCTACTGTGACCCGGTGATCCAGGCCCTGGCCGAAGAAACCGGCGGCTGCGTCTCCGACTCCCTGGAAATGGCTCGCTTCGGCGCTGCCCACCCGGCCAAGACCGTATTGGTCGCCGGCGTGCGTTTCATGGGCGAGACCGCCAAGATCCTCACCCCCGAAAAACGCATCCTCATGCCCACCCTGGAAGCCACGTGTTCCCTGGACCTGGGTTGCCCGGTGGAGGAGTTCTCGGCGTTCTGCGACCAACATCCCGAGCGCACCGTGGTGGTGTACGCCAACACCTCGGCGGCGGTCAAAGCCCGGGCGGATTGGGTGGTGACATCCAGTTGCGCGCTGGAAATCGTCGAAAGCCTGATGGACAACGGCGAGACAATTATCTGGGGCCCGGACAAGCACCTGGGCACGTACATCCAGCGCCAGACCGGTGCTGACATGCTGCTGTGGGACGGTGCCTGCATCGTCCACGAAGAGTTCAAGTCCAAGCAGCTTGAAGACATGAAGGCGCTGTACCCGGATGCAGCGATTTTGGTGCACCCAGAGTCGCCGACCTCGGTGATTGAACTGGCAGACGCCGTAGGTTCGACCAGCCAGTTGATTGCGGCTGCCCAGCGCCTGCCGAACAAGACCTTCATCGTCGCCACCGACCGCGGCATCTTCTACAAGATGCAGCAGCTGTGCCCGGACAAGGTCTTTGTCGAGGCGCCTACCGCCGGCAATGGCGCGGCGTGCCGCAGTTGCGCACATTGTCCGTGGATGGCGATGAACACGCTGGAGCGCACGCTGCAGTGCCTGCGCGAGGGCAGCAACGAGATCTTCGTCGAGCCCTCAGTGATCCCGCAGGCCGTGCGCCCGCTCAAGCGCATGCTTGATTTCACTCAGGCTGCCCGCCTGAAACTGGCCGGCAACGCCTGAGTCGTTACTTTTTCTGTTTGGGGATGCGAACCAGCTGGCTGTCGGAATAGATGTCATGCCAGCTGCGTTTGCGCTTATCAACCAGCGACCAGATAAACCCCAGCCCCACGCACAACCACGACGCAATCGACACCACAAAGCGCAACAGCGCCTGCCACAGGCTGATCCGTGAGCCATCGGCATTCTGCACGCGCACGCCCCACACCTGCATGCCCAGGGTCTGCCCGGAATGGGTCCAGAACTTGGCGAAAAAGCCGAACAGCACGAACAGCAGAATCGTCGACAGCAACGGGTCGCCGTCCAGCGCGCCGGATTCGGTGAGGGTGCGCATTTTCGCTTCACCGACAAACGCGATCCAGATCAGTTTGTAGACGAACGCGGTAACGATCAGCAGGGCAGTGCACAACAGAAAGTCATAGAACATCGCTGCCAGGCGACGGCCCAGGCCAACGGCGGGAAATTCGCCTTGAGGGCTCAGCAGGGGTTTTGACATGGCAGGGCTCTCTTGTGAAAAAAGCCATTTTACGAGCAAACGCACATAAAAAAGCCCCTGATGTCACCATCAGGGGCTTTTTGTCGCAGGAGGGATCAACCTTCCGCTTGTACTTCGTCAGCCTGCATGCCTTTTTGGCCTTGCACAGCAACGAACGTCACTTTCTGGCCTTCTTTCAGGCTCTTGAAGCCGTTGCCCTGAATAGCGCGGAAATGCACGAACAGATCCGGACCGCTTTCTGGAGTGATAAAACCAAACCCTTTCTCGTCGTTAAACCACTTGACGGTACCGCTCTGACGTTCAGCCATTTTCTTATTTCCTTGACGCTAAAAATTAATGACAGCCCCTTTCGCAGGAAAGAGTACTGGGCTGGGTTGCAGGAAAGTAAGAGACGTCGAACGGGTTGTAGCACAACTACTTCAGCTACTGCCCAGGTCCAGGTTCCAAGCGACCCATGCAAACACAGTGGGCAAACTCTACGCCAACTAGTGGAGAAAAAACAAGCCCTGCCAAAAGCCCAGGTTTTGCTGGGGCTTATGACACTTGGGTGAATATTATGGATCCGACTTATTCGATAGAGTTGATCACTTGTTATAGCTTGATTCCTATAGGAAAGACTATCGGTAGTGCACTGTTTTATGGCGATTGCGTTACAAATTAGTGCGCTTTAACGCAATCGCGTTACTTATAGAAACAGTCAATCAACCACGGTAGTAACGTTGTGGCACAAATGGCATTTTACTTACACGTAGTGGCACCTTTTTCCCACGTACCAACGCAGAGACTTCGGTATCCAGTGCAGTAAAAGCACTGTCCAGGTAACCCATGGCCAGCGGGCCGCCGAGGGTCGGACCGAAACCGCCGCTGCACACGCTGCCGATCACGGTGCCGATCACGGTGCCGTCGGCGTCGACGATTTCTGCGCCTTCACGCACCAGCGTGCGTTCTTGCGGCAACAGACCTACACGTTTGCGGTTCACACCGGTTTGCTGCTGGGTGAAGATCTTGTCGGCACCCGGGAAGCCACCGGCACGGGCGCCGTCGGCACGACGGGCCTTGGAGATCGCCCACAGCAGGCTGGCTTCGATCGGTGTGGTGTCGGTGTTCATGTCATGGCCATACAGGCACAGGCCGGCTTCCAGGCGCAGCGAGTCGCGGGCGCCCAGGCCGATGGCCTGTACTTCGGTCTCGGCCAGCAGGCTGCGCGCGAGGCTTTCGGCATTGGCGGCGGGCACGGAGATTTCAAAGCCGTCTTCGCCGGTGTAGCCCGAGCGGCTGACGTAGCAGTCCACGCCCAGCAGGCGCAGCGTGGCGAACTGCATGAAGGTCATCTTGGTGACTTCCGGTGCCAGGCGCGCCAGTACCTTCACCGCCGCCGGGCCTTGCAGGGCCAGCAACGCGCGCTCTTCGAACAGTGGCTCGATGGTGCACTGGTCGCCGATATGTTGGCGCAGGTGGGCCAGGTCCTGGTCCTTGCAGGCGGCGTTGACCACCAGGAACAGTTCGTCGTTACCCAGGTTGGCCACCATCAGGTCATCGAGAATACCGCCCTGGTCGTTGGTGAACATCGCGTAGCGCTGCATGCCCACCGGCAGGTCGATGATGTCGACCGGCACCAGGGTTTCCAGTGCCTTGGCGGCATTGGCGCCGGTGAGGCGGATCTGGCCCATGTGGGACACGTCGAACAGTCCGGCCTGATCACGGGTGTGCAGGTGTTCCTTCATCACGCCCAACGGGTATTGCACCGGCATGTCGTAGCCGGCGAAGGGCACCATGCGCGCGCCGAGTTCGATGTGCAGGGCGTGCAGAGGGGTTTTCAACAGGGTTTCGGTGGACATATTCAGCTCCTGAAAAACGTGCTGGCGCGCCGTTAGGCGTCAGCACTCGATAATGTTGACCGCTAAACCGCCACGGGCGGTTTCCTTGTATTTGCTTTTCATGTCGGCGCCGGTCTGGCGCATGGTGCGGATGACCTTGTCGAGGGACACAAAGTGCTGCCCATCGCCGCGCAAGGCCATGCGCACCGCATTGATCGCCTTGACCGAGCCCATCGCATTGCGCTCGATGCACGGCACCTGCACCAGCCCGCCAATCGGGTCGCAGGTCAGGCCGAGGTTGTGTTCCATGCCGATCTCAGCGGCGTTCTCCACCTGGGAAACGCTGCCGCCCAGGACTTCGCACAACGCTCCGGCGGCCATGGAACAGGCCACGCCGACCTCGCCCTGACAGCCGACTTCGGCGCCGGAGATCGACGCGTTTTCCTTGTACAGAATGCCGATGGCAGCGGCGGTGAGCAGGAAGCGCACCACACCGTCTTCGTTCGCGCCGGGGATAAAGCGCATGTAGTAATGCAGCACCGCCGGCACGATGCCCGCCGCGCCGTTGGTGGGCGCCGTGACCACGCGGCCGCCGTTGGCGTTTTCTTCATTGACGGCCAGGGCGTAAAGGTTGACCCAGTCGAGTACCGACAATGGGTCGCGCAGCGCCGACTCCGGGTGTTTGCACAGCTGGCGATGCAGGGCCGCGGCGCGACGCTTGACCTTCAGGCCGCCGGGCAGAATCCCTTCGTTGCGACAGCCCGCGTCCACACAGTCCTGCATCACTTGCCAGATCTTCAGCAGCCCGGCGCGGGTTTCCGCCTCCGGGCGCCAGGCGCTCTCGTTGGTCAGCATCACCTGGCTGATGGACAGCCCGTAGGTGGTGCAATGGCTGAGGAGGTCTTTGGCATGCTTGAAGGGGAAGGTCAGCGGTGTGGCGTCCTCGACAATCCGGTCGGCGCCGGCGGCGTCTTCATCCACCACAAACCCACCACCGACCGAGTAGTACTCGCGGCTGCGGATCTGGATAGTGGCGGCGTCGAAGGCACGGAAAATCATGCCGTTGGGATGGTAGGCGAGGGGTTTGCGAATCATCGCCAAGTGTTCTTTCTCGTTGAACGCAATGCTGTGTTCGCCGAGCAGGTTCAAGCGGCCGTCCTTGCGCATCTGCGCCAGGCGGGTGGCCACGGTTTCGGTATTCACGGTGTCCGGGTGTTCGCCTTCCAGGCCGAGCAACACAGCCTTGTCGCTGCCGTGGCCTTTACCGGTGGCGCCCAGCGATCCGTAGAGTTCCACCTTGATGCTGGTGGTGGCGCTCAACAGGCTGTCACGCTTGAGGCCCTCGACGAACCGAGCGGCGGCACGCATCGGGCCAACGGTGTGGGAACTGGAGGGGCCGACGCCAATCTTGAACAGGTCGAACACGCTAAGGGACATGGTTGTTCTCCGGTTTCTTATTATTTTTCTAAGCCTGGCTCGGTCAAATGTGGGAGCGGGCTTGCTCGCGAAAGCGGTGGGTCAATCACAGTTGTATCAACTGACAGACCGCATTCGCGAGCAAGCCCGCTCCCACATTTTTGACCGAGTACAGTCTCAGGTTATGCGTAGCTCTCGATCGACGGGCACGCACACACCAGGTTGCGATCACCAAACACGTTATCCACACGCCCAACCGGCGGCCAGTACTTGCCTTCGATCAACGACGGCACCGGGTACACCGCCTGCTCGCGGGTGTACGGGTGGGTCCACTCACTCACCAGTTCAGCAGCGGTGTGCGGCGCGTTCTTCAGCGGGTTGTCGTCCTTGTCCAAGGTACCGTTTTCCACCGCGCGGATTTCTTCGCGGATGGCGATCATCGCGTTGCAGAAGCGGTCCAGTTCTTCCTTGGATTCGCTTTCGGTCGGCTCGATCATCAAGGTGCCGGCCACCGGGAACGACATGGTCGGCGCATGGAAGCCGAAGTCGATCAGGCGCTTGGCCACGTCGTCCACGCTGATGCCGCTGCTGTCTTTGAGGGGGCGCAGATCCAGGATGCATTCGTGCGCCACCAGGCCGTTGCTGCCGGTGTAGAGCACGGGGTAGTGCTCTTCCAGGCGACGGGAGATGTAGTTGGCATTCAGGATCGCCAGCTGCGACGCGCGCTTGAGGCCCGCACCGCCCATCATGCTGATGTACATCCAGGTGATCGGCAAAATGCTCGCGCTGCCGAATGGCGCCGCACACACCGCGCCTTCCTTGCGTTCCATGGCCGCGTGGCCGGGCAGGAACGGCGTGAGGTGCGACTTGACGCCAATCGGGCCGACGCCTGGGCCGCCACCGCCGTGAGGGATGCAGAAGGTCTTGTGCAGGTTCAGGTGGGACACGTCGCCACCGAATTTGCCCGGTGCGCATAGGCCGACCATGGCGTTCATGTTGGCGCCGTCGATGTACACCTGGCCGCCGTTGTCGTGAATGATGCCGCAGATTTCGCGGATGCCTTCTTCGAACACGCCGTGAGTGGACGGGTAGGTGATCATCAGCGCGGCCAGGTGGTCGCGGTGCTCGATGGCCTTGGCGCGCAGGTCTTCGATGTCGACGTTGCCGCGTGCATCGCACGCAGTCACGACCACGCGCATGCCCGCCATGTTGGCGGTGGCCGGGTTGGTGCCGTGGGCCGACGAGGGAATCAGGCAGATGTCGCGGCGCTCATCGCCACGGCTCTGGTGATAGGCACGAATGGCCAAGAGGCCCGCGTACTCGCCCTGGGAACCGGCGTTCGGCTGCAGGGAGATCGCGTCGTAACCGGTGGCGGCGCAGAGCATGGCTTCCAGGTCGGAGGTCAGCTCCAGGTAGCCGGCGCTTTGTTCGGCCGGGGCGAACGGGTGCAGGGCACCGAACTCGGCCCAGGTCACCGGGATCATTTCGCTGGCGGCGTTGAGCTTCATGGTGCACGAGCCCAGCGGGATCATGGTGCGGTCCAGCGCCAGGTCCTTGTCGGCCAGCTTGCGCAGGTAGCGCATCAGCTCGGTTTCGGAGTGATAACGGTTGAAGACCGGGTGGCTGAGGACGGGCGACTGGCGCAGTAGGGCGGCTGGCAGCGTGCTTTCCGTCTGGGCGAAAGCGGGCAGGGGCTTGCCGTCGGCAAAGATCGCCCACAGGGTTTCGATATCGGCCTGGGTGGTGGTTTCGTCCACCGACACACCTACACGCTCACCATCCACCACACGCAGGTTGATGCGCTGGGCGCGCGCCTTGTCGTGCAGCGCGGCGGTGTTGGCGCCGGTGTTGAGGGTGAGGGTGTCGAAGAAGTGTTCCTGCTCGACCTTCAAGCCCAGGGCGGTCAGGCCCTTGGCCAGGATCGCGGTCAGCTGGTGCACACGCTGGGCAATCTGGGTCAGGCCTTTGGGGCCGTGGTACACGGCGTACATGCTGGCGATGTTGGCCAGCAGCACTTGGGCGGTGCAGATGTTCGACGTGGCTTTCTCGCGGCGGATATGTTGCTCGCGGGTCTGCATGGCCAGGCGCAGGGCCGGCTTGCCGAAACGGTCGACGGACACTCCTACCAGGCGGCCCGGCATGTCGCGTTTGAACGCATCCTTGGTCGAGAAATACGCCGCGTGCGGGCCACCAAAGCCCAGCGGCACGCCGAAGCGTTGCGCGCTGCCGATGGCCACGTCGGCGCCGAATTCGCCCGGCGGGGCCAGCAAGGTCAGGGCCAGCAGGTCGGCGGCCACGGCCACCAGGGCGTTGGCGGCGTGGAAGCGCTCGGTCAGTGCGCGGTAGTCGAACACATCACCGTTGCTCGCCGGGTATTGCAGCAGGGCGCCGAAGAACGGGCTGACGTCGGTCAGTTCGCGTTCATCGCCCACCACCACGTCGATGCCCAAAGGCTCGGCACGGGTGCGCAGCACGTCGAGGGTTTGCGGGTGGCTGTGGATCGAGGCGAAGAAGGCGTTGCTGCCCTTGTTCTTGCTCAGGCGCTTGCAGAAGGTCATGGCTTCGGCGGCGGCGGTGGCTTCGTCGAGCAGGGAGGCGTTGGCAATCGGCAGGCCGGTGAGGTCGCTGATCAGGGTCTGGAAGTTCAGCAGCGCTTCCAGGCGGCCCTGGGAAATCTCGGGTTGGTACGGGGTGTAAGCGGTGTACCAGGCCGGGTTTTCCAGCAGGTTGCGCAGGATCGGCGACGGCGTGTGGCAGTTGTAGTAACCCTGGCCGATGTAGGTCTTGAACAGTTGGTTCTTGCCGGCGATGGCCTTGATCTTGGCCAGGGCCTCGGCTTCGCTCAGGCCGTCTTCCAGGCCGAGCACGCTGGTGCCCTTGATGCTTTCCGGGATCACGCTGGCGCTCAGCGCTTCCAGGGAGTCGAAGCCCAGGCTTGCGAGCATCTGCTGCTCATCTTCCTGGCGCGGGCCGATGTGGCGGGCGATGAATTCGTTGGCGGTGCTGATGTTGATCGACATGGCGCGCTCCTCAGGCTTCAGCGTTGGCTTTGATCAGGCGGTCATACGCATCCTGATCCAACAGTTTAGCGACTGCACCGGCATCGGCCGGCTTAAAGCGGAAGAACCAACCTTCGCCCATCGGGTCTTCGTTGACCAGCTCCGGGCTGCCATCCAATTTGTCGTTCACTTCAAGGACTTCACCGTCCAAAGGCATGTACACGCCGCTGGCCGCTTTGACCGACTCAACGGTGGACGCTTCGGCGCCCTTGTCATAGGCCTGCAACTCCGGCAGTTGCACGAAAACCACATCACCCAGCGCGTTCTGCGCGAAAGCGGTGATACCCACGGTGACGCTGCCGTCAGCTTCGGCGCGCAGCCATTCGTGATCTTCAGTGAAACGCAACTCGCTCATGGAAACTCCTCAAGGCCAGATTCGTCTGGTGGACGGGATTGGAATAATGGGGAGTTGCTTAGCAATATCGCGGCCAATCTTATTTAAACGTTATAAATCAATGAGTTAATAAAATTGGTTATAGCGTTATGCATTATGACTGTAGCGATTTCGCTACAGCTGGGCGCAGGAAAAAAAGCCTATGCGGATCAAAGCCTTGCATGGCGCGCAAAAAACAGGGTTGTATCGATATCGTTACGCTGTAGCGCTTTCAGTACAGCCGATGTCGTTCTCAGACCTTATTCGGGATGCCGTACTTGCGCAGGCGATGGGCAATCGCCGTGTGCGAGGTCTGCAACCGGCTGGCCAGTTGGCGCGTCGAGGGGTAGCTGGTGTATAGCGTTTCCAGCAGGTTGCGCTCGAAGTCTTCCACCGCCTGTTCGAGGCTGTCGATTTCACCGTCGCTCTGGCGCGCCACTGACGTGCCGGCGATGTCCAGGTCGCCAATGTCCACCAGGCTGCTTTCGCAGATGGCGGCGGCGCGGAAGATCACGTTCTGCAGTTGCCGAACGTTGCCCGGCCAGCGGTTGCCGAGCAGCGCTGGGTACGTGCCGGGTGCCAGGCGGCAGACGGGTCGTTGGATCTGCGCACAGGCCTGCTGCATGAAGTAGCGGGCCAGCAACAGGATGTCCTGGCCGCGTGCGCGCAATGGCGGTACTTCGACGTTGAGCACGTTGAGGCGATAGAACAGGTCTTCGCGAAAGGTGCCTTCGCTGACCATTTTTTCCAGGTCGCGGTGGGTGGCGCTGAGGATGCGCACATTGACCTTCACTTCACGGTCGCCGCCCACGCGGCGGAAGCTGCCGTCGTTGAGAAACCGCAGCAGCTTGGCCTGCAAGTACGGCGACATCTCACCGATCTCATCCAGAAACACCGTGCCCTGGTTGGCCAACTCCATCAGCCCCGGCTTGCCACCGCGTTGCGCGCCGGTAAAGGCGCCCGGTGCATAACCGAACAACTCGCTTTCCGCGAGGTTCTCCGGCAGCGCCGCGCAGTTCAAGGCGAGGAAGGGCGCACTGTGGCGCGCGCTGATCGCATGGCAGGCGCGTGCCACCAGCTCTTTGCCGGTGCCGGTTTCGCCCTGGATCAACAACGGGGCATCCAACGCCGCTACCCGCTGGGCGCGGGCCTTGAGCGTGCGGATGACCGGGGATTCACCGAGCAGCGCGTCAAAGCCTTCGGCATGGTCATGGTGCAGCGCCGAAAGCTGTTCGCCGATGCGGTTGGGTTGGTAGAGGGTGAGCAGGGCGCCGGCGTCAGTGATCGGCGTGGCGTCCAGCAGCAGGGTCTGGCCGTTGACGCTGATCTCGCGCAGCGGCAAGCGAAAGCCTTGCTCCAGCAGGGTGTCGAGCAGCTTCGGGTCATTGAACAGTTCGCTGATGCTTTCGCCCGCCGGCTCGCGACCATACAAGGCGATCAGCGCCGGGTTGGCCAGCAGGATCTTGCCCGCGCTGTCCAACGCCAGCACCGGGTCGGTCATGGCGGCCAACAGGGCGTCAAGTTGCAGGTGGCGACGTTGGCCGGGGAGGATGTCCACCACGGTCACCGCTTGCACGCCCTGTACGCTGAACAGCGCGTCGCGCAGTTCTTCGAGCACCTCGGCGCTCAGGGTCGGCGCGTCGATGTAGACGTTGGGCGGTACCATTTCCACCGCATCCAGGTTGAGATTGCGCCCACCGAGCAGGGCCAGGACTTCCTGGGTGATGCCGACGCGGTCGATGAAGCTGACGTGGATACGCATGGGATGGCGTTTGGTTCTGTGGTGCGAGAGGTGGCAAGTATGCCTTGCTGACGATGGAGATCAAAATGTGGGAGCTGGCTTTTGTGGCGAGGGAGCTTGCTCCCGCTGGGCTGCGTAGCGGCCCCAAGATTCTGGGAGCGCTTCGCACTCCAGCGGGAGCAAGCTCCCTCGCCACAAAAGCCCGCTCCCACAGGGATTTGCGTTGTTCTTACTCCAAATGTTCCGGCTTGACCGGATCACCCGGCTTCACATCCAACTGATGCCGCACATCCTCGAACATCAAGTCGTACTGCTTGTGCATCGCGCCGTTCAACACGGCGATCTTCGGCATGCCGTACTTCTGCGCAATGTTCATCGCATGCCGCGCAAAGTCGAACGCCTGGTCCTTGGGCAGGAAGAACTCTTCCTTGAGGTCCTTGCCCTGCACCGAGCCATGCAGCTTGAACAGCATGCCCTTGCCTTCCTTGGGGTCCTGGCTGACTTCGTAGTCGATACACAGGTTGTAGCTGTAGTCCTGCGCATTCAGCGCGTGGCGTTCAACGTGCAAGTGACCCGGTTCAAAGGTGGCCATAGGCGTCTCTCCTCTACTTCACAGATAGGTGATGCCAGGTTTTGCCGTGCTGATGCGTGTACCGGCG
This sequence comes from Pseudomonas sp. IPO3749, assembly GCF_013386605.1. Lineage (NCBI taxonomy): Bacteria > Pseudomonadati > Pseudomonadota > Gammaproteobacteria > Pseudomonadales > Pseudomonadaceae > Pseudomonas > Pseudomonas sp. IPO3749. The sequence continues at coordinate 102,899 of NZ_JACARN010000019.1, forward strand.
CTGCCCTGGACGATGGCTTCGATGTCCGAGAGTGAACCGATGACGGCGGTTTTGCCAGTCTGGCGGGCGAACTCGCAGGCAGCTTGTACCTTGGGCCCCATGGAGCCGGCGGCGAAACCGAGTTTTTCCATTTCGTCGGGGTGGGCCTGGCCGATGGCCTTTTGGGTCGGTTTGCCGAAATCGATAAAAGCCGCGTTGACGTCGGTGGCGATCACCAGCAGATCGGCTTCCAACTGCGAGGCCAGCAGCGACGAACACAGGTCCTTGTCGATCACCGCTTCGATGCCCTTGAGCTTGCCGTCCTCGCCGTACATCGTAGGGATGCCGCCGCCACCTGCGCAGATCACGATGCTGCTTTTTTCCAGCAGCCACTTGATCGGGCGGATTTCAAAGATGCGTTTAGGGCGCGGGCTGGCGACCACGCGACGGTACTTGTCGCCGTCCGGTGCAATGGCCCAGCCTTTTTCGGCGGCGAGTTTCTCCGCTTCGGCCTTGGAGTACACCGGGCCGATAGGCTTGGTCGGGTTCTTGAACGCCGGGTCCTTGGCGTCCACTTCGACCTGGGTGAGCAGGGTGGCGAAGGGTACTTCGAAGTCCAGCAGGTTGCCCAGTTCCTGTTCGATGATGTAGCCGATCATGCCTTCGGTCTCGGCGCCGAGCACGTCCAGTGGGTACGGCGAGACCTGGGTGTAGGCCGCCGCCTGCAACGACAGCAGGCCGACCTGCGGGCCATTGCCGTGAGCGATCACCAGCTCGTTGCCGGCGTGGATCTTGGCGATCTGTTCGGTGGCAATTCGGATATTGGCGCGTTGGTTGTCCGCAGTCATGGGTTCACCACGGCGGAGCAGGGCGTTACCGCCCAGTGCAACGACGATACGCATAGCGTCTGTCCTTCAGTAATTCTGCGTTGCGAACACGGGACTCAATGTGGGAGCGGGCAAGCCCGCTCCCACATTTGCCCCGTATTCCTTCAGTTATTTACAGGTCGGCCAGGGTCGACACCAGGATCGCCTTGATGGTGTGCATGCGGTTTTCCGCTTGCTCGAAGGCGATGCAGGCCGGCGACTCGAACACGTCGTCTGTCACTTCAATGCCATTGGCCAGGTGCGGATACTGCTCGGCAATCTGCTTGCCGACTTTGGTATCGCTGTTGTGGAACGCCGGCAGGCAGTGCATGAACTTGGTGCGTGGGTTGCCGGTGGCTTTCATCAGCTCGGCGTTCACTTGGTATGGCAGTAGTTGTTCGATGCGCTCGGCCCAGGCTTCCACGGGCTCACCCATCGATACCCACACGTCGGTGTGGATGAAGTCCACGCCTTTGACCGCCGCTTTCGGGTCTTCGGTGAGGGTGATGCGCGCGCCGCTTTCTTCTGCGTATTTCTTGCAGCGGCCGACCAGGTCATCGTGGGGCCACAGGGCTTTAGGCGCGCAAATACGCACGTCCATGCCGAGCTTGGCGCCCACCAGCAGCAGCGAGTTGCCCATGTTGTTGCGGGCATCGCCAAGGTACGCGTAGCTGATCTCGTGGATCGGCTTGTCGGCGTGTTCACGCATGGTCAGCACGTCGGCGATCATCTGGGTCGGGTGATATTCATCGGTCAGTCCGTTGAACACCGGCACGCCGGCAAACTTGGCCAGCTCTTCGACGATCTCCTGCTTGAAGCCACGGTATTCGATGGCGTCATACATGCGCCCGAGTACGCGGGCGGTGTCCTTCATGCTTTCCTTGTGGCCGATCTGCGAGGAGCCCGGGTCGATGTAGGTGACGTTGGCGCCTTGGTCATAGGCGGCCACTTCGAAGGCGCAGCGGGTGCGGGTGGAGGTTTTTTCGAAGATCAGCGCGATGTTGTTGCCTTTGAGGTGTTGCTGTTCGGTGCCGGTGTACTTGGCGCGCTTGAGGTCGCGGGACAGGTCCAGCAGGTAGCGCAGCTCGCGCGGAGTGTGGTGTTCCAGGCTGAGCAGGCTGCGGTTGTGAATGTTGAACGCCATGATGATTCTCCTTGGATTCGGTAATCGGCCCGGTCGGCGCGGGATATGCGCCGCCGGGTGGATGGTCGTTTAGTAGTCGATAGGGTCGCGGATGATCGGGCAGGTCATGCAGTGGCCGCCGCCACGGCCACGGCCCAGTTCACCGGCACTGATGGTGATGACTTCCACACCGGCCTTGCGCAGCAGGGTGTTGGTGTAGGTGTTGCGGTCGTAACCGATCACCACACCTGGCTCCACGGCCACCACGTTGTTGCCGTCGTCCCACTGCTCGCGTTCAGCGGCGAAGCTGTTGCCGCCGGTTTCGACGACGCGCAGGGCCTTGAGGCCGAGGGCGGCGGCGACGGTGTCGAGGAAGTTGGTTTTCTCGCGTTGGATATCGATGCCGTGAGGCTTGCTCTCGTCAGGGCGCAGGGTGAAGGCGACGATCTGGTTGACCACTTCGGGGAAGATGGTGACCAGGTCGCGGTCGCAGAAGCTGAACACGGTGTCCAGGTGCATCGCGGCGCGGGATTTCGGCAGGCCGGCCACGATGACTTTTTCCACTGCCTTGTTCTTGAACAGGTTGCGCGCCAGTTGACCGATGGCCTGATGCGACGAACGCTCGCCCATGCCAATCAGGACCACGCCGTTGCCGATGGGCATCACGTCGCCGCCTTCCAGGGTGGAGGCGCCGTGTTCCTGGTCGGGGTCGCCGTACCAGATCTGGAAGTCGGCGTTGGTGAACTCGGGGTGGAATTTGTAAATGGCGGTGGTCAGCAGGGTCTCCTGGCGTCGCGCCGGCCAGTACATCGGGTTCAGCGTCACGCCGCCGTAGATCCAGCAGGTGGTGTCACGGGTGAACTGGGTGTTGGGCAGTGGCGGCAGGATGAAGCTGGAATGCCCGAGGAAATCGCGGAACATCTCGATGGTCTTGCCACCGAAGCTGCTCGGCAGGTCATCGGCGGACACGCCACCAATCAGGAACTCACTGATTTTGCGCGGCTCCAGGCTGCGCAGCCAGGAGCTGACTTCATCCACCAGGCCCAGGCCGACGGTGTTGGCGGTGATCTTGCGTTCCAGGATCCAGTCCAGCGCGTCGGGGATGGCGACGATGTCGGTGAGCAGGTTGTGCATTTCCAGCACATCAATATCCCGCTCGCGCATCTTGGTCACGAAGTCGAAGTGGTCACGCTTGGCCTGGGCCACCCACAGCACGTCATCGAACAGCAGTTCATCGCAGTTGTTGGGGGTCAGCCGCTGGTGGGCCAAGCCTGGGGAGCACACCATGACTTTGCGCAGTTTGCCGGCTTCGGAATGTACGCCGTACTTCACTTTTTCCGTGGTCATTACAGATCCTCCAGTGAACAAAAGATTCAGGTGTTACAGGGTCAGGAAACCGTCGTAGAGCCCATAGGCCGCCACCAGGGCGCCAATGACCACTGCGGCGAAAATCAGCTTCTCGACGTTGGTGAAAATCGGTTTGCCCAGTTCACGCTTGGCCTTGGCGAACAGGATTGCGCCGGGGGCGTAGAGCAGGGCGGAGAGCAGCAGGTATTTGGTGCCGCCGGCGTAGAGCAGCCAGATCGCGTAGATCAGGGCAATGGCGCCGATGAACAGGTCTTTCTTGCGCTCTTTCAGGGCGTTCTCGTAGGTCTCGCCGCGCACCGCCAGCAGCAGCGCGTAGGCCGCCGACCACAGGTAAGGCACCAGGATCATCGAGGTGGCGAGGTAGATCAGCGACAGGTAAGTGCTGGCGGAAAACAGCGTGATCACCAGGAACAGTTGCACCATGGCGTTGGTCAGCCACAGGGCGTTGACCGGCACATGGTTGGCGTTCTCCTTGCGCAGGAACTCCGGCATGGTGTGGTCCTTGGCGGCGGCGAACATGATCTCCGCACACAGCAGCACCCACGACAGTAGCGCCCCCAGCAGCGAGATGATCAGGCCGACGCTGATCAGCACCGCGCCCCAGTGGCCTACCACATGCTCCAGCACGGCGGCCATCGACGGGTTTTGCAGCTTGGCCAGTTCCGGTTGGGTCATGATGCCCAGGGACAGCACGTTCACCAGCATCAGGAACAGCAGCACGGTGATAAAGCCGATCACGGTGGCCTTGCCCACGTCGGAGCGTTTTTCCGCACGAGACGAGAAGATGCTCGCGCCTTCGATGCCGATGAACACCCAGACGGTGACCAGCATCATGTTGCGTACCTGGTTCATCACACTGCCCAGGTCGGGGTTTTTCACGCCCCAGATGTCAGCGGTGAAGATCTCCAGCTTGAACGCAAACAGTGCGATCAACACGAACAGCACCAGCGGCACGACCTTGGCGACGGTGGTCACCAGGTTGATGAACGCCGCTTCCTTGATGCCGCGCAATACCAGGAAATGCACGGCCCACAGCAGCGCCGAGGCACCGATCACTGCAGCAGGGGTATTTCCCTCTCCAAATAGCGGGAAGAAGTAACCGAGGGTGCTAAATAGCAACACGAAGTAACCGACGTTGCCCAGCCAGGCACTGATCCAGTAACCCCAGGCAGACGAGAAACCCATGTAGTCGCCGAACCCGGCCTTGGCGTAGGCATACACGCCGCCGTCGAGGTCGGGCTTGCGGTTGGCGAGGGTCTGGAATACGAAAGCGAGGGTCAACATGCCGATGGCGGTAATCACCCAACCAATCAACACCGCGCCGACGTCGGCGCTGGCGGCCATGTTCTGCGGCAGTGAGAAGATCCCGCCGCCAATCATCGAGCCCACGACAAGTGCAACCAGTGCGCCGAGTCGAAGTTTTCCGGGAGATTCAGACATTGCATAACTCCAATGCAGGAGAAGAGAGACCACAGAATAATTCCGTGCGCTATTCAAACAGCTGACTCAGATCACTTCATTGGCACATTCCATTGTGAATTAATGACTTAGGCTGGAAACTCGTGGGCGATATAAATCCTCGGAGAGGTGCTTTGCAGAGCGCCTCTCTCGCTTTATGGTTAATCTATTAGTCAGGTCCGTGGACGTTTGAAGCTAGACCGTATTTCCAGATGTGCAAACTTTTTGAACGAAGTTTCACCAAAGCGCTATAAGCGTAATGCGTGGGCAGTATTTAAATTCTAAATAAGCCTAATTGTGTATAACCGACATGCCATTACGTTATGAACCTGTCAGGTTTATCGCCTTCTCTAATAAACGCTACACTCGCTGAGTTAATTAGTTGAGTGCACGGTTGTCGGCTCAAACAGTTATTGACCAGGAGTGTGTATGTCCCAACCGGCCCAGAAACTTCGACTCAGCGCCTTGATCGCCCTGGTGGTGGGCTCGATGATCGGCGGTGGGATTTTTTCCTTGCCGCAGAACATGGCTGCCCGCGCCGAGGTGGGGGCCGTGCTGATCGGTTGGGCAATCACCGCCGTCGGCATGTTGACCCTGGCATTCGTGTTCCAGACCTTGGCCAACCGCAAGCCCGAGCTGGATTCGGGGGTGTACGCCTACGCCAAGGCGGGTTTCGGCGACTACATGGGTTTTTCATCGGCTTGGGGCTACTGGATCAGCGCCTGGATGGGCAACGTGGGTTATTTCGTGTTGCTATTTAGTACCCTCGGCTACTTTTTTCCGGTGTTCGGCCAGGGCAACACACCGGTGGCCATCGGCTGTGCGTCGCTGCTGCTGTGGGCCGTGCATTTCCTGGTGATGCGCGGAATCAAGGAGGCGGCGTTCATCAACCAGATCACCACCGTGGCCAAGATTGTGCCGCTGCTGATGTTCATCGTGATCGCCGCCGTGGCGTTCAAGGCGGATATCTTCACCCGCGATATCTGGGGCCTGGGCAACCCGAAGATCGGCAGCGTGGTGGACCAGGTGCGCAACATGATGCTGGTCACCGTGTTTGTGTTTATCGGCATCGAAGGCGCCAGTGTCTACTCGGCGCGGGCTGAGAAACGCTCGGATGTGGGCCGCGCCACGGTGATCGGCTTCCTGGGTGTGCTGGCGTTGCTGGTGCTGGTGAACGTGCTGTCGTTGGGCATCATGAGCCAACCGGAACTGGCGCAATTACAAAACCCGTCCCTGGCGGGTGTGCTGGAACATATCGTCGGCCCCTGGGGGGCGATGGCGATCAGCATCGGTTTGGCAGTGTCTCTACTCGGCGCCTTATTGTCGTGGGCGCTGCTCTGCGCGGAAATCCTCTACGCCACCGCCCATGACAAGACCATGCCGGCCTTCCTGAAAAAGGAAAACGTCAATCAGGTGCCGGTCAATGCGCTGTGGCTGACCAATGTGATGATCCAGCTGTTCCTGGTGATCACGCTGTTTTCCCACAGCACCTACACCACCCTGATCTACCTGGCCTCGTCGATGATCCTGGTGCCCTACCTGTGGTCGGCGGCCTATGCGGTGCTGTTGAGCGGGCGCGGCGAAACCTATGAAGGCGCCCACGGCCAACGGATGAAGGACCTGCTGGTCGGCCTGATTGCCCTCGGCTACGCGGTGTGGCTGCTCTACGCCGGGGGCTTGAAATACCTGCTGCTGTCGGCGTTGTTGTATGCGCCGGGCGTGATCCTGTTTGCCCTCGCCAAGCGTGAGCAGGGCCAGCCCTTGTTCACCCTCATGGAAAAAGGCATTTTCAGCTGCGTGATCGCCGGCGCAGGGCTGGCGGCGTATGGGTTGTACAGCGGGGTATTGTCGTTGTGAAACTGGCGTATCAGCCGCCCTACGACTGGGCGGCAATGGTGGGGTTTCTGTCGGCGCGGGCGATCGGCGGGATGGAGACGGTCGAGGCGGGCGTGTACCGGCGCAGTATCAGCCTCGGTGGGCAGCAGGGCTGGATCAGTGTGGCAATGGGGGATGGCGATTGGCTCGACGTGGAGGTGGATTTTCCAGAAGCGGCAGCGCTGCCTGAAATCGAACGGCGCCTGCGCACGATGTTTGATCTGGATGCCCAACCCCAGTTGATCAACCCGCAACTGGCGACGGACCCGTTGATGGCGCAACTGGTCGCAGCGCGTCCGGGCTTGCGTGTGCCGGGCACCTGGGATGGCCTGGAACTGGCGATTCGCGCGGTGCTGGGCCAGCAAATCACTGTGGTGGCCGCGATTCGTCTGGCTGGCAAGTTGGTGACTCAATACGGCCAGCCACTGGAAACCCCGCATGCCGGAATCACCCATGTGTTTCCCACCTCCGAGGTGTTGGCGGCGGCGGACCTGGCGACGCTGGGCATGCCCAAGGCACGTGGGCGGACCTTGTCGGGCGTGGCCCAGGCGTTGCTGAATGATCCTCGATTGTTCGAACCCCAGGCCAGCCTCAAGGCCGGTGTGGCGCGGTTGGTGGCGTTGCCAGGCATTGGTGATTGGACCGCGCAGTACATCGCCATGCGCCAGATGCGCGAGGCGGATGCATTTGCGTCGGGGGATATCGGGTTGATCAATGCGCTGGTGGCATTGGAAGGTGGGCCGGTTTCGGCGCGGCAGTTGTTGGCGCGGGCTGAGGCTTGGCGCCCGCTCCGGGCGTATGCGGCGCAGCACTTGTGGACGTCGTTGCAGCGGGCGGATTAAGAGTGCCTGTACTGGCCTCTTCGCGAGCAAGCCCGCTCCCACATTCGACCGCATTCCATGGAGGTACTCGGTCAAAATGTGGGAGCGGGCTTGCTCGCGAATGCGGACTCAAGGTCACCACTGAGGCCGATGTGAGCCCAATTCCCCAGCCGGCAAATCCCACTGCAACGGCGTGCCGCTGATGGTCACCGGTGGCAATATTCGATGTGCCTGGCCCCAGGCTGTCTGTTCCATCAATACCCCTTGATCCGTAGGCTCTTCGGCGCGTAACCCTGGCTGCTCCGGCACTTGTCCAGCCTCCACCAACAAGCTCGCCGTTCGCGCCAATGACAACCGCGCCGCGCCACCACGCCCGGACTTCAACCGTTCGCTCAATGCTTGAATCGCACTGGCTGCCATCAAATACCCGGTGGCGTGATCCAGCGCCTGCAACGGCAGGGGCAGCGGTTTGTCCGACTGTTTCCAGGCCATGCCGGCGGCGGCGATTCCGCTGCTCATCTGCACCAGGCTGTCGAAACCCCGGCGGTTGCGCCACGGGCCGCTCCAGCCGTAGGCGTTGAGGCTCACGTCGATCAGCCCGGGGGCGAGGGTTTGCAGTGCGTCGCAGGTGTAGCCCAACTGTTCCAGGGCATCGGCGCGGTAGCCGTGGAACAGGATGTCCGCTTCCTTGAGCAGGTCTTCGAAAACCTGCCGGCCTTCCGGGCTTTTCAGATCCAGGCGGGCGCAGCGTTTGCCCAGGGTCATTTCCGGTACTACGCCGGGTTCGTTCCAGGTGGGCGAGTCGATGCGCAGCACGTCAGCGCCCAGGCCTGCAAGAAAACGACTGGCGACGGGGCCGGCCAACACGCGAGTCAGGTCCAATACCTTGAGGCCCGCCAGTGGCCGCGCAACCGAGCCGAGCCAGGGCTTGTCGGTGGTGGTTGCAAAGGTCTGGCGCTGCACCAGTTCCTCGGCATTCACCGCCAACCCTTGGGGGTGGGCTTGCCAGGCTTGCCAGTCACGCATCTGCGCGGCGCAACCGCCCTCATCGACAATCGCCTGTTCCAGTTCGGCGGCATTCCATTTGGCAACCTTGGCGGCCATTTCGGCCCGGTCGGTCACCTTGCCCAGCACACGCTCGGCCGCCGCGCGGTGATGGGGCGCATTGGTGTGCAGGCGAATCCAGCCATCGGCGCTGGCGTAGTCGCCGGCCACCGGGTCCCACAGCGGCGGTACTTGCCAGCCCACCGGGCGGATCGAAGAAGAAAACCAAAAGGACGCGAGGCGCCGGTCCACTGTGACGCTGGGCAGGCGCCCGGTCTGTTGTTGGATCAACTGCGCCACCGCCTGGCCAGCGGCACCGATGCTGGCGCTGGCCAGCTCAGTCACGGCGAAGGTCGAGGGCAGGGCGCCGGCTTCGGTAAAGGTCAGTGGTGTTTGCGGTAGAGCGAGTGCGGCTTGGATGGGAGTCAGCAGGTCAGTCATCAAAGGCCCTCCGTAAGAGAAGGGCCACTATAGAAGATCATCAGGCCGGTGTGACAACCCCTGGTTCCAACGGCAGGTCGATGCTGGCAACAAAACCGCCGTCGGGATGGTTGGCCAGGATCAGGCTGCCGCCATGGCGTTCGGCGGCACGACGCGCAATCGCCAGGCCCAGGCCATGGCCTTGTGCGGTCTGGCCGGGGGCGCGGTAGAAGGGTTCGCCCAGCTGGCTCAAGTGTTCGGCCTCAACGCCGGGGCCGTGGTCGCGCACGCTGATCAGGATCCGATCACCCTGACGCTGGGCGTGCAGTTCAATCGGTTGGCCCTGTGGATTGAAGCGCTGGGCATTGCGCAGCAGGTTATCCACCGCGCGTTCGATCATGGTCGGCCAGCCCTTCAGGTGCAGGTCGGTGTCGGCGTTCAGTTGCACCACCTGGTCCGGCGCGCCGAGCTGGGCGTCTTTTTGCAAGGTTTTGAGCAAGACGGTGAGGTCGACTTCTTCGGCGCTGGCGTTGTCGGCATCAACGCGGGCCAGTACCAGAATTTCACTGATCAGGGCTTCGAGTCGGTCGCACTCGCGGGTCAGGCGCGGCCAGAGCTTTTCCCGCTCTTCGGGGCTGGCGCGTTCGGCCAGGGCCAGGGCGATACGCAAACGCGCCAAGGGTGAGCGCAACTCGTGGGACACGTCGCGCAGCAACTGGCGCTGGCTGCCGATCAGGCTTTGCAGGCGGGCGCCCATGCGGTTGAAATCGGTGGCCAGCACGCCGAATTCATCGCGACGGTTGGCCAGGCGCGCCAGGCTGTTTTGCTGATAGGTGGCTTGGCCAAGGTCGTGCACCGCGCCGCGTAAACGGCTGAGGGGACGGGTGATGGACAGCGTCACCAACAGGCTGAACAGGGTCAGCACGACCAGCGCAATCGCCAGTGCACTCAACGGCCACAGAAGGCTGCTGCGGTGCCAGGCGTCGAGTTCCGGGTGGGGGATGCGGTAGATCAGCAGGTAGGTGTCGCCGGTCTTGTCGCTGGTGTACTCGGCGGTCAGGCGACGCCACGGCAGGTGACCGTCCTGGCTGTCATTCTGGCGCGCTTCGAAGGCGGCGGCGCGGCGCGGGAAGGTGCCGCGCACCACCGGCTCGCCGCTTTCATTCAGCACTTGTACGTCGATGTGGTACTGGCGTTTGCGTTGTTGCAGCAGATCCTGGGCCGCGTCCTCGCCCTGGGCTTCGTAGAGTTGGGTCCACTCTTCGGCCAGGTTATTGAGGCCGGGGTGACGGCTGAGAATCCAGGCATCTTGATTGAGCATGTGCCCAAGCAGGATCGACAACCCGGCAACCAAGGCGATGGCCAGCCAGAAACTGGCCAGGATGCGCCAGAACAATGAACGCACAGGAAACCCTCAAACAGGAAAAGCCCAGTGGCGGTGGCCACTGGGCTGGGAGCGTTAACGCGGGTGCATTATTGCGCTTTTTGCGGCTGTTGCGCTTTCCAGGCCTGGAATTCCTTCCATTCGGCGCGACGCTGTTCCTGCTGCTTGACGATCTCGTCGAATTTCTTCTGCTGGTCAGGCTTGAGCACCGCACGAATGTCCGCCTGGGTTTTCTGCTTGCCGGCGGCGATTTCGTCCTGCATGGCTTTCTGGTCAGCGGCTGGCAGTTTGTCCAAGTACTTCTTGGTCAGGTCTTTGCGAGCGTGCCATTGGTCGCCCATCAACTTGCCGATCTGCTGGCGCTGTTCCTTGCTCAGGTCCAGTTGGCTGAAAGGGCCGCCTTTGCCACGCGGACCGTGTTCACCGCCGTGGCCCGGGCCACCCATCATGTGGCCTTCCGGGCCGCCCATCGGGCCTGGGCCTTCAGGCATTGCCGCCATGGCAACGGTGGGCAGGGCAGCGGCGAACATCAAAGCGATAAGGGTCTTGCGCATGGTGATTCTCCTGTCTCTATTCCGGTGAGTCCGGATGTGAGTAGATTACGGAGATCAAGGTCAGCGGCGGTCAGGTGTGGGTAAAGCTTGGGTAAAGACGATTTGGGGGGGAGCTGACAAAACCAGGAGCCCAGGGCTCCCGATTTCAAAGACTGTAGTAGTAGCCCCGGCTACGCAACGCCACGATCCGTGGCCGGCCATCCGGGTGTGGGCCGATTTTTTTGCGCAGGTTGCTGACGTGCATGTCCAGGCTGCGATCGTAAAGGGTCAGCTTGCGGCCCAGGGCGATCTGCGCCAGTTCCTGCTTGTCCAGCGGTTCACCGGGCTGGCGCAGCAAGGCTTCCAGCAGGCGGCTTTCGGAAACGGTAAGGGCGAACTCCTGTTCGTCGATGCTGACCACGCCGCGCACCGGGCTGAAGCACAGGTCGCCCAATTCCAGCTGGGTCGACACGGCGGCCGGATGGCTGCGACGCAATACGGCGCGCAGGCGGGCGGTCAGCTCGCGTGGGTCGCAGGGCTTGGCCAGGTAATCATCGGCGCCCAGTTCCAGGCCGAGGATGCGGTCCAGTGGTTCTCCACGGGCCGAGAGCATCAGCACCGGCAGCTCCGGGTGGTCGTTGCGCAATTGCTTGAGCAATTCAAGGCCGCTGCCGTCGGGCAGCATCACGTCGAGCACCACCGCAGCCGGGGCGCTGTCGGCCAAGGCTTTGCGCGCACTCAAGCCGTCATGGCAGGCGCGCACCTGAAAGCCTTCCTGGCTCAACCAACTGGTCAGCAGCTCACAGAGCTCCTGGTCATCATCTATCAGTAACAGCTCGCTCATGACTCACTCAATTTAGCCATTGTCGACGGCGACGGTGCCCCCCGCTGGCGAAGATCCCGCACAGCAGGGCGATCAGTGCGACGGCTCCACCGGTGACGAACCACTGTTGTTGCTCGGTCAGCCAGCGGGTCAAGGCGCCGCCCTGTGTATCTTTGAGTTGCTGGGCCAGGCGTTGGTTCTCTTGGCGAAGGCGACTCAATTGGGCGCTTTCGCGGGTAGCATCTGCGCTTTGCAGTTGCTTGCTCAGTTCTTCACGCTGGCGTTCGCTTTCTTTCAAACGTTGCTGCAACTCGGTGATCTGGGCACCGGCACTCAAGGACAGGGGCGTGGAACTGCCGGTGTTCGAGGTTTCTTCAGCGTGGGCCGAAGCCCCGATCATTACCACTGCCAACAGACACAACTGACGTAAGCGCATCGGAACTCCTGATTCCACACGAATATTCAGAACGTTGTCGGCAGGGTACCGAGAATAATGAGCAATTAGGCATGCGCCGAACCGATTAGGTTCGGCGCGGCCGTTATCAAGGCAAGACTTGCTTGAACGGCTTGATCACGACGTCCGCGTAAACGCCGGCCGCCACGTAAGGATCAGCCTTCGCCCAGGCCTGGGCATCGGCCAGGGAGGCGAACTCGGCGACGATGAGGCTACCGGTGAAACCGGCATCGCCTGGGTCGTTGCTGTCTACCGCCGGGTGCGGGCCGGCCAGCACGATACGGCCTTCGGCCTGCAGCTGCTTGAGGCGCTCGACATGGGCCGGGCGTACGCTCAGGCGTTTTTCCAGCGAATTGGCCACGTCGGTGGCAATGATGGCGTAGAGCATGTCAGTCCTCGGTTTTTGGCGTGGTAGGGGCAACGTCATGCAGGTGGCGCGACAGGTAGATGCCCTGGCCCACCAGGAACAACACGGTCATGGCCAGGCTGCCGAACACTTTGAAGTCGACCCAGTAATCCTGGAAGGTAAAGGCCACGAACAGGTTGGCGGCGCCGCAGAACAGGAAGAACACGATCCAGGCCACGTTCAAGCGTGTCCACACGGGCTCCGGCAGGGTCAGCGCGTGGCCCATGATCCGCTTGATCAGCAGGCGGTCACCGATGAAGTGGCTGCCGGTAAACACCAGCGCGAACAACCAGTTCACCACCGGCGCTTTCCATTTAAGGAAGGTTTCGCTGTGGAAGGCCAGGGTCAGGCCGCCGAATACCAGGCAGGCAATGAGGGTGAGCCATTGGCTTTTTTCCAGCTTGCGCTGGGAGATGAAGATAGCGCCGTAGACGACGATAGAGCTGATGATCAGGACGGCGGTGGCGCTGTAGATGCCCCCGAACGACACCGGGTGACCGGCGATATCGATGACCCTGGGGTCGAGTTTGGTAACGATGAAAAACAGCAACAGCGGGATGAAGTCGATGAATTGTTTCACAGTAAGAGCCAGAAGCTGGATGTGGCGGCATAATAACAAACATCCTTGGTAGCGAAAGCGCCAGCTGACTTGAGGTTACACATCCCCGTGAATGTTGATTTGCACTGCCACAGCACGGCCTCCGACGGCGCCCTGGCGCCCGCGGTACTGGTTGCGCGTGCGTTTGAAAAAGGCGTGCGAGTCCTGGCGTTGACCGACCACGACACCCTCGAAGGCCTCGACGAAGCCCGCGAAACCGCGCATTCATTGGGCATGCAACTGGTCAACGGCGTGGAATTGTCCTGCACTTGGGGCGGCGCCACCATTCATGTGCTCGGCTATGGTTTTGATCAACAAGCCCCGCCGCTGGTGCAGGCCATTGCCGATTTGCACGATGGCCGCTGGCTGCGGTCCGAAGAAATAAGCCGCAAGCTCAGCCTTAAAGGCATGCCGAACGCCCTCGACGGCGCTCGCGCCATCCAGCAGGAGCTGGGCGACAGCGGCAATGCACCGGCCCGGCCGCACTTTGCCGACTGGATGGTGCGTGAAGGGTTCGTCAAGGATCGCGCCGAAGCCTTCCGCAAATGGCTGGGCGCCGGCAAGTTGGGGGATGTGAAGCAACACTGGCCGACCCTGGAAGACACGGTCGCGACCCTGCGTGCCTCCGGGGCCTGGGTCAGCCTGGCCCATCCCTGGCATTACGATTTCACCCGCAGCAAGCGCCGCAAGCTGATCAGCGACTATATTGGAGCGGGCGGCCACGCGATCGAAGTGGTCAATGGGCACCAACCTGCCGAGCAGGTCGGCAGCCTGGCGATCCTTGCCCGCGAATTTGGTCTGCTGGTCAGCGCCGGCAGTGATTTTCATGGCCCAGGTGGGTGGTCCGAAATCGGCGAGTATCGCCAGGTACCCGAAGACCTGCCGCTCTTGTCGGGGCGATTCAAGCATGACCCCATTACTGCCACCGTCTGAACAGGTAGAACACGTGAGTCAATTCTTCCAGATTCATCCGGAAAACCCCCAGGCGCGCCTGATCAAGCAGGCCGTCGAGATCATTCGCGCCGGCGGCGTGGTGATCTACCCGACTGATTCGTCCTACGCCATCGGTTGCCAGATCGGCGACAAGGGCGCGGTGGAACGTGTAAGACGCCTGCGTCAGTTGGACGACAAGCACAACTTTGCGCTGATCTGCAGCGACCTGTCCCAGCTCGGCCTGTTCGCCAAGGTCGACACCGGCACTTTCCGCCTGCTCAAGGCGCACACGCCGGGGCCCTATACCTTTATTCTCAACGCCACCCGCGAAGTGCCGCGCCTGTTGCTGCACCCCAAGAAGCGCACCATCGGCCTGCGGGTGCCGGAACATCCCATCGCCCTGGCGCTGCTCGAAGAGCTGGGTGAGCCTTTGATGAGCGTGTCGCTGATCATGCCGGGTGAAGATGAGCCGCTGTACGACCCCTACGAAATGCGTCAATTGCTGGAAAAACAGGTCGACCTGATCATCGACGGCGGCTACGGCGGCAACAAGGCCTCCACCGTGATCAACCTGGCCGACGGTGAGCCCGAGGTGATCCGCGTGGGTTGCGGCGACCCGGCCCCGTTCATGGTCGAGGCCTGAATGTCAGCCGTGGAAACCGTTGATCCCCAGGCGGGCGCCCAGCAGGAACTGCCGTTTGCCATGGTGTATGGCCAGGCGGTCATGGAAATGCCGCTGGACCTGTACATTCCGCCGGATGCCCTGGAAGTCTTCCTTGAAGCGTTCGAGGGCCCGCTGGACTTGCTGCTGTACCTGATCCGTAAACAGAACATCAACATCCTCGACATTCCGGTGGCGGAAATCACCCGCCAGTACATGGGCTATGTCGAGTTGATGCAATCGGTACGTCTGGAGCTGGCCGCCGAGTACCTGGTGATGGCCGCCATGCTCGCCGAGATCAAGTCGCGCATGCTGCTGCCGCGTTCGGAAACGGTGGAAGCCGAAGAGGACGACCCGCGCGCCGAGCTGATCCGCCGCCTGCAAGAGTACGAACGCTTCAAGGCCGCCGCCGAAGGCATCGACGGCTTGAGCCGGGTGGGCCGCGACGTGGTAGTGCCCAAGCTCGACGCCCCCGAAGCCCGCGCACGCAAACTGCTGCCGGACGTGAGCCTGGAAGAATTGCTGATGTCCATGGCCGAGGTGCTGCGCCGGGGCGATATGTTTGAAAGCCACCAGGTCAGCCGCGAGGCGTTGTCGACCCGCGAGCGCATGAGCGATGTGCTGGAGCGCCTGAAGGGCGGTGGTTTTGTGCCTTTTGTCGAACTGTTTACTAAAGAAGAAGGGCGCCTGGGGGTGGTGGTGACCTTTATGGCGATCCTTGAATTGGTCAAGGAATCCTTGGTCGAGCTGGTCCAGAATGAGCCTTTTGCGGCTATCCACGTGCGGGCGCGAGCCGAATAAAGAGCTGAATCGATGAATCTGACTGAACCCCGCGAACTGGCGCCGTTGCTGGAAGCCTTCCTACTGGCCTCGGGTAAGCCGCAATCCTTGGAACGCCTGTTCGAACTCTTTGAAGAAGCCGAGCGCCCTGAGCCACCGGTGTTCAAGAAGGCACTGGAAATCCTGCGCAAGTCCTGCGATGGCCGCGCCTTTGAACTGCGCGAAGTGGCGTCGGGTTACCGCCTGCAGATCCGTGAGAAGTTTTCCCCGTGGGTCGGCCGTTTGTGGGAAGAGCGTCCGCAACGTTATTCGCGGGCGATGCTGGAAACCATGGCGCTGATCGCCTATCGCCAGCCGATTACGCGGGGCGAGATCGAAGATGTACGGGGCGTGGCGGTCAACAGCCATATCGTCAAGACCTTGCTGGAGCGCGAGTGGATCCGCATCGTCGGCTACCGTGACGTGCCCGGCAAACCGGCGATGTTCGCCACCACCAAGGTGTTTCTCGACCATTTCAACCTGAAAAACCTCGACGATCTGCCGCCGCTGGCCGAACTGCGCGAGATGGAAGCCGAGCCGGTGCTCGATTTCGACGACGCGCCGGTCCCCGCGAGCCTGCAGGAATTGGCCGATGCCAGCGCCGAGCCGGAAGAGCCGAAGGACGAGACCAGTTTCCATACGTTGCTGCTGGAATTGGACGATATGGAGCAGGGCATCAAGACTGACTTTGATGACCAGCTGCGTGACGGTGCCGCCGAACCTGAAACTCAACCGAACGTTGAGGGTGAGCCTGAAGTCGAAGCAGAACCAGAGCCAGAGCCAGAGCCAGAGCCGGAGGAAGACATCCTTGGCGTGGCTGAAGCGCGCGAAAAACTCCTCGCCGCCGTCGCCGCTCTCGAACAACCGCCCCTGAGCGACGAGGAAGACGAAGCCCGCGCCCTGGCAGAAGCCATCGAAGCCGAGCGTCGCCAGTTCGAAGACTGACGCAATCTGACTGTCCTTAAAAAGGATTGCCCATGAGTTCCACCAAAGACCCCTGCATCAGCCTCTGCAAATTCAGCGACGACATCTGCGTCGGCTGTGGCCGCAGCAAGCGCGAGATCCGCGCCTGGAAGAAACTCGACAAGGCCGACAAACGCACGGTCCTGGCCGAAGCCGAACTCCGATTGCTGGCCCTGGGCGCCACCGGTCGGCGGAAAAGCAAATGATTAGGGTGTTATCGACTAGTCTCTGATGCGCAACGCGCACCATGCGCGTATGATTCGCGACCCTTTGCCGAGCTATTCGGCCAAAGCCCCGCTTTCAACACTCTTCAGGCCACGCCTGAATCGACCCACCGGGAGGTGCTTAAGATGAACGACAAAGACCAGAACGACAGCCAGGAAATCGGCCCAGCAGGCGAAAAACTGCAAAAGGTGCTGGCGCGTATCGGCGTGGGCTCGCGCCGCGACGTCGAAGCCTGGATCACCCAGAAGCGCATCAAGGTCAACGGCGTCGAGGCCACCCTCGGCCAGCGCGTCGACCTGCACGATGCAATCACCATTGATGGCAAGGTCATCAAGCGTGAAGAGGCCGCCGAATCGGTGCGCCGCGTGATCATGTACAACAAGCCGGACGGCGAGATCTGCACCCGTGACGACCCGGAAGGCCGTCCGACCGTGTTCGACAAGATGCCCAAGCCCAAAGAAGGTCGTTGGATCAACATCGGACGTCTGGACATCAACACCACCGGCTTGCTGATGTTCACCACTGACGGTGAACTGGCCAACCGCCTGATGCACCCGTCCTACGAGATGGACCGCGAATACGCCGTGCGTGTACGTGGCGAAGTCGATGACGAGATGATCGAGCGCCTCAAGGCGGGCGTGGTGCTGGAAGACGGCCCGGCCAAGTTCACCGACATCAAGCAGGCGCCAGGCGGCGAAGGTTTCAACCACTGGTACCACTGCGTGGTGATGGAAGGGCGTAACCGTGAAGTGCGTCGCCTGTGGGAATCCCAGGGCCTGGTGGTCAGCCGCCTGAAGCGCGTGCGTTTCGGTCCGGTGTTCCTCAACTCCGACCTGCCGATGGGCCGCTGGCGCGAAATGAGCCAGTACGAAGTCGACATCCTCAGTGCCGAAGTCGGCCTGACGCCGGTCGCGATGCCGCAGATGAACGCCAAGAGCAAAGACAAGCTTGAGCGTATGCAGCGCAAATCGTCGCGTCCTGTGGCACGTACCGAGCGTGTGGCCCGCACCCTGCGCCCGGCGCTGAATGCACCGGCAACCGGCGGTCGTATCTCGCGTGAGCCGCAGATCGAAGGTGAGCGTCGCCCAACCGCGCCATCGCGCCAGGAAGGGGAGCGTGCGCCACGTGCACCGCGCCCGGCCCCGACCGGTGGTCGCAGCAACCGGGGTGAAGCGGATCGCCCGGCTGATAACGCCAGCACCAAGCGCCCAGCCAAGCCGGCGGCGAACAAGCGCCCTGGTCCGAAACTGGTCGCGGACGAGCCGTCGGGCAAGCGCCGTGGCGCCCCGGCCGGTTCGGGTCAGCGTCCTGGTTTTGGTCGCAAGAAGCCGCAGTGATGTAAGCGCTGCACAAAAACGCCAACCCTCGGGTTGGCGTTTTTTTATGCACAGCATTTGTCAGAACGCAAAAGTCCCATCAAACACTGGCTTGTCATCCAACGCCAACACCCCGCTGGCAAAGATCAAATCCAGGTGATGGCTGCCTTTCTGCCCGCCGCCCAAACCCAGGTGCAGCCCACAGTGGCGCTCCTCAAACCCGGCGTTGCGCGCATACAGATCCTTCACGCCTTCATTGGTGCCAATCCCCAATTCCTCGACGCGACGGTTCGACGGGTTGGCATTCAGGTACTTGTTGAAATCATCTGCCAGCCCCGGCACCTCACTGGCCACGCTGCAGATGGTCGAGTTCTCGATCCACAACTCCAGTGGTGACGCCAGCACGCCATATTTACGCGCAAACGGGATGGTGCTGAGAAAGGTGCCGACAAACCTCACTTGGCCATTGATGGCTTCACTGTGGGTGGCGATCTCGCCGGGGGCCAGGTCGTGGTTGCCGATGCCGTTGATATTGGTCCACTTCTTGATGCTGCTCATCGGCGCTTCTAGGCGTGAGCCGTGCTTGTCGGTAAAGCTCAGCACCGTGGCTTGCGACATGCGCCGGATCAGCGTGGCGTTGAGGTCGGCAATGCGCTGGGGCTCGACACTGAAGGTGTCGTAGAAGTAGTCGCCGTAATCCTTGAACAGCAGGGATTTTTTCCAGTGCTCGGCCATCACACCCTGCAGGGCGCGGATAAAGTCCGGGCCTTCGGCGCGAGGGTTGGGCAGGGTGGAAGAGTCGTAGAGAAACAGGTAGAGGTCGCAGGCTTCGATGGCCTCGGCCAGGGTGTCGCTGGCGGCGAGGTCCAGGCGCTGCACCTGGAAGTTGAAGCGGGCGGCGCTGCTGTGGGTGATCGCCTGGGCGATGGCGTCGTAGCGCTCGGTATGGCCCAGCAGCACGGTGGGGCGACTCAGGCCATTGAGGGCCGGGTGGTGCGCGAGGTAGTAGAGAAAGTGTTCGACGGCGCGGGCCTTGTCCATGACGTGTTTCCTTCTGTGCCTTGGGTAAGGAGGCAGATGCCGTGCACAGCACCTGCCGGATGCCTGCCGATATTTAGAATGGCCACATCGCGGTGCCGAACGGCACAACGGCGTCGGCTTGCATCATTTCAACGGCGGCCTCATGGGTCGGCGCTTCAAACCAATCGTCGAGTTGCAGTTCGGTTTCCAGGTCGTTTTCCAGTGCTTGCATGGTGTATCTCCTAGAGGACGTTGTTTGAGAACGGCTTGCCAACGGGCTTCGCGGGCAAGTGGGAAGAAACTAGGAGAGAGTGTTTCAAAATGCAAAAATTTTATTGACACGGTTTCATTTGGATTTTTTGTTCTGTTTTTTGTGTTTGAATTTTTCTCTAACAAATTCAGGGAACTACGCAGGCTAAATTGTAGGAAATTTCCGAGCGACAATTTTCCTTAAGATCACGGCTGTAACGTTAATTTTCCGTGCTGTAACGATTAATTTACGAGTAAAAGGCGACATTATTGGCTGACCCGGCCCTGTAAGGATTACCTGACAGATCGTCGCACTCGTCTCTCGAGGGCGCCCCCAAGCTGGCGAGCGGTGTACAATCCGCCGCGTTTTACTGTGACCCCCTTGCGTAACCACGCAACAGGCCAAGACCCCAGGGTTTACCCACCCTGATCACTCCGCCTGGCCACGAGCCGGACGGGTTCGATTTCGTCACAGATAAAAACAAACAGGTGACGCATGACCATTAGAAAGACGCTGTACTCCTGGTGCCTGCGCTGGGGTTTGAGCGGCGCTGCTTGAGTCGGTAATTCAAGGCAGCAACCTGCATTCAACATCATCAAACCTTGCGTGAGAGCCTTTTCATGAGTGTTCCCCCTTCCTCTTCAGGCGAGCTGAAACGCGGCCTGAAAAACCGGCATATCCAGTTGATCGCCCTGGGTGGCGCCATCGGCACCGGCCTGTTCCTCGGCTCGGCCGGGGTGCTCAAATCCGCTGGCCCGTCGATGATCCTGGGCTATGCCATCTGCGGCTTCATTGCCTTCATGATCATGCGCCAGCTCGGCGAAATGATCGTCGAAGAGCCGGTCGCCGGTTCCTTCAGCCACTTTGCCCACAAATACTGGGGCGGTTTCGCCGGGTTCCTGTCGGGCTGGAACTGCTGGATCCTGTACATTCTGGTGGGCATGTCGGAGCTGACGGCCGTCGGCAAGTACGTGCATTACTGGTGGCCGGAGATCCCGACCTGGGTCTCGGCCGCAGCGTTCTTCGTGCTGATCAACCTGATCAACTTGGCCAACGTCAAAGTCTTCGGTGAAGCCGAGTTCTGGTTTGCCATTATCAAGGTGGTGGCCATCGTCGGTATGATCGCCCTGGGCAGCTATTTGCTGGTCAGCGGCAGCGGCGGGCCTCAGGCCTCGGTGACCAACCTGTGGGAGCACGGCGGTTTCTTCCCCCATGGCGTCGGCGGGTTGGTGATGGCCATGGCAATCATCATGTTCTCCTTCGGCGGCCTGGAAATGCTCGGCTTCACCGCCGCTGAAGCCGACCAGCCACGCACCGTGATCCCGAAAGCGATCAACCAGGTGATCTATCGCATCCTGATTTTCTACATCGGTGCGCTGGTCGTACTGCTGTCGCTGACCCCATGGGATAGCCTGCTTACCACCCTCAACGCCTCCGGCGATGCCTACAGCGGCAGCCCGTTCGTGCAGGTGTTCTCGATGCTGGGCAGCAACACCGCTGCGCATATCCTCAACTTCGTGGTCCTGACCGCCGCGCTGTCGGTGTACAACAGCGGCACCTACTGCAATAGCCGCATGCTGTTGGGCATGGCCGAGCAGGGCGATGCGCCTAAAGCATTGGCGAAGATCGACAAGCGCGGCGTGCCGGTGCGTTCCATCCTCGCGTCGGCGGCGATCACCCTGGTGGCGGTGCTGATGAACTACCTGATCCCGCAACACGCGCTGGAACTGCTGATGTCGCTGGTAGTGGCCACTCTGGTGATCAACTGGGCGATGATCAGCTTCTCCCACTTCAAGTTCCGCCAACACATGAACCGCACCGGCCAGGTGCCGCTGTTCAAGGCGCTGTGGTACCCGTACGGCAACTATGTGTGCCTGGCGTTCGTGGTGTTTATCCTGGTGATCATGCTGATGATTCCGGGGATCCAGGTGTCGGTGTACGCGATCCCGGTGTGGGTGGCGTTTATGGCGGTGTGTTACTGGGTCAAGAACAAGCGCAGTGCCCGCGCAGCCATGGGCACAACGGGGACGGTTCTGGAGTAGGACCTTTCCTCAAACAGAAAACCCGGCGCCGTGCCGGGTTTTTTGTGTGCAGGGGCAGGTTAGAATCGCCCCTCGTTTTTTCAGCCTGCCTGGAGGCCCCATGCAACACACCGACATCGACGGCGGCGCCTTGCAGCGCGATGAGCTGGAAGTCCTGATCGACCAGCATGGCGGCCCCTTGCGTCTGATCGGAGTGGATTTGAGCGGCGCTGATCTGTCGCGCATGGCCTTGGATCATTGGGTGTTCGAGCGCTGCATCCTGGTCCAGGCCTCCTTTCTCGGTTCGCGCCTGGAAGGCACGCAGTGGAAAAGCTGCCGCGCCAGTCTCGCCATTTTCGAAGCGGCGAACCTGTTGGAAGCGCACTTCCACAGCTGTGACCTGAACAACACCCGCTGGCAGCGCAGCAAGCTGTCCCAGGCGAGCTTTGAGCACTGTAAATTGACCGGCGCCAATTTCACCCATTGCGCCTCGCTGGGCTTGAGCTTCAGCGAAACGCGGTTGAACAGCGCCTTCTTGTCCGGGCTGTCGTTTGCCCGCACCGTGCTGAATAACCTGGATTTCTCCGACAGCGATTTATCGGATGCCGACTTTCGCAAGGCCGAACTGATCGATTGCAGCCTGGCCCACGCTCGTATCAACGGCGCCAATTTTGCTGGCGCCGACTTGCGGGGGGCGGATTTAAGCGGGTTTCGCCTGAATGATGCCAAACTGTTCAAAGGCGCCGTGATTTCCAAAGCCCAGGCGTCGATGTTGTTGTCCGAGTTGGGCTTGTCCGTTGCTTAAGGTTTTTGATTGATGCTGGTGATTTCCAACAATGTGCAGCTGCCCGACGCCGAGATCGAGCTGACCGCCATTCGCGCCCAGGGCGCTGGCGGGCAGAACGTCAACAAGGTGTCGAGTGCCGTGCACCTGCGATTTGATATCCCGGCGTCGTCGCTGCCGGAGTTTTACAAGGAGCGGCTGCTGGCGCTGCGCGACAGTCGGATCACCAGTGAAGGCGTGCTGGTGCTCAAGGCCCAGCAATACCGGACCCAGGAGCAGAACCGCGCGGATGCGTTGGAGCGTCTGGTGGAGTTGATTCTCAGCGCCACCAAGGTGGAGAAGAAACGCCGCCCGACCAAGCCGACCCTGGGCTCGAAAAAGCGCCGTCTCGAATCCAAGACCAAGCGCGGCAGCATCAAGGCCGGGCGCGGCAAGGTCGACTTCTAGTCGTCACGCGCCTCGCGGGCCTTGGGTGCCTGACGGTACAGGTACAGGCTCAGCAGCAAACCACCCAGGGCTGCAAGGGCGGCGAAGAGGAAGATCGACGCAAAGCCGAAGCCAGCTGCCACGGCCCCGGCGAGCGGTCCGGTGATGCCCAGCGACAGGTCGATAAACAGTGAGTAGGCGCCCACCGCCGAGCCGCGGCTGGATGCTGGCACCAGGTTGACGGCCTCCACCCCGAGCGCCGGGAACACCAGGGAAAAGCCAAAGCCGCTCAACGCCGCGCCAGCCAGGGCCAGGTTGGCGTCCGGCGCCAGCCACAGCAACAGCAAACCGAGGATCTCCACCGACAAGCAGGCAATTGCCACGCGAAAGCCGCCGATCCGGTTGATCAGGTTGCCGAACAACAACCGTGCGCCGATAAAGCTGGCGCCGAACAGGCTCAGGGCCCACACCGCGTTATCCCAGTGCTGGGTGGTGTAATACAAGGTGATGAAGGTGGCGATGGTGCCAAAGCCGATGGAACCCAGCGCCAAGGCACAGCCATGGGGCAATACGCGGCCCAGCACATTCATGAAGGGCAGGCGCACGCCGGCAACGATTGGTGCAGCGACTTTGTTCCAGGCCAGCAGCAGGCCGACGATGGCCAGCAAGATAATGCTGACGCCCATGCTCCACAGCCCGAAATTTCTTACCAGCAACACGCCCAGTGGTGCGCCGACGGCCAGCGCGCCGTAGCTGGCGATGCCGTTCCAGGAAATCACCTTGGCGGTGTTCTGCGCGCCGACGCGGCCGATGCCCCAGCCGATCGCGCCCGAACCCACCAGGCTTTCCGCGCTGCCAAGGACCAGGCGGCCAATCAACAGGCTGCCCAGGCTCAAGGCCGGCAGGCTGGAAAACCACGCCGCGAGCAGCATGAACACACCGCTCAGGCCGCAGCCCACCAGGCCGATCAGCACGGCGCGCTTGCTGCCCAAGTTATCGATGATTTTGCCCGCGTACGGGCGGCTCAGCAGGGTAGCCAGGTATTGCACGCTGATCACCAGGCCGGCAATCACCGCGCCGTAACCCAGCTCACTGTGGACATAGCCCGGCAACACGGCCAGTGGAATGCCGATATTCAGGTAGCCAATGAAGGTGAACAACACGATGGAAACAACTTGCAGCGTGACCGCCATGGGGCGCTGGGTATCGGGCATGGGAAAGGTCCACTGTCGCGGCAGGTAAAGATAGGCTGCTAATGATACCGGTGGTTTTGCTTGTGCAGGGCGGTAAAACGCAAAAACCTCCGCTCAGAAAGACGTCAGGCTTGGGCAGGGGCCAGCAATTGGGTGGTGACCAGGGCGGCCAGGGCGTTTTCCTGGGTGCCGAAGCGCTTGAGCAGCAGCGCTTGTTTGTCGGCGCTGAGGCGGTTCCAGATCTCGACCATCTGCAAGGCCGCGTCGAGTACGGCGGTATCCGGGTTGTCGGGGAGGGTATCGGTCATGGCGGGCGTCTCGATGGGTTCAGGCAGTGTGGAAAGCGCTCAAAGCTGCGCTTTCCACACGGTCTGGTACGGCGTCAGTCCTGGCTTTCGCTGTCGACTGGTTTTGCTTCTTTGGCCTCAGGCTGTTTATCACTGGCCTGCTGCGGTGTTGGCTGCTCTGTAGGGTGCAGGCTTGGGAAGGGGAGATTAGGTATCTCGTGCATCGTCGTCGCTCCTCGCAAGGTCTGTTTTTTCAATCGCAGGTGATTCCGCGCTCTCAAAAAGCCTTGGCAGGATACAGCACTGCAAATGACAAAAAGATTTTAATGTCGGCAGATGGATGAACTTTCATCGTTTAAACGGTCGTTCGGCTAGAACGGCACCTTGCCCAGAATCATGTCGCGGTACATCACAAAATCCCCCAACAGGCTGTAGAACGGGTGTTGAAAGGTCGCTGGGCGGTTCTTTTCGAAGAAGAAGTGGCCGATCCAGGCAAAGCTGTAACCGGCAATCGGCAAGGCGATTAACAGGAGAAGCGAACCTCTGCCGATGGCGTACGCCAAAATACCGATCACCAGCGTGGTGCCGATAAAGTGCAGGCGCCGGCAGGTGCTGTTGGCGTGCTCAGCCAGGTAATAAGGGTAAAACTCAGCAAAGCTATTGAATCGCTTGACGTTTTCCACGGTGACCGGCCCTTTGATTGTTGTGCCGCCCAACAGATGTTCGGCGGGGAGCTTATTTGAGTCTAGAGTGATCAGTGGTAACAGCCAGTGACAATAGATGCCACTTTAGTATCCTTGGCTTCCTGGCTGCCGTTTGAGCCTGCTTTATTAAGAAGACGCCATGAGCGAACGAACAACTTCTGCAAGCTGGGCGATGGGGATAGTCAAGGCATTGGAAATGGACGGCCTGGATTGCCGCGCCTTGTTCAAGCAGCTCGGCCTCGACTACGCCGCCCTGAGCGATCCCGATGCGCGGTTTCCACAGGACTCCATGACCCGCCTGTGGCAGCGTGCGGTGGAGCTGTCGGGTAACCCGGCGATCGGCCTGAACATGGGCAAAGTGGTGCGCCCGGCGTCCTTTCATGTGGCCGGTTATGCGTTGATGTCCAGCAACACCTTGGCCGAAGGTTTTATGCGGCTGGTGCGCTACCAGCGGATCATCGCTGAAAGTGCCGACCTGAGTTTCCGACTGATCCCCGAAGGTTATGCGCTGATTCTGACGGTACACGGTGACCACCTGCCGCCTACCCGGCAGAGCGCCGAAGCCTCGCTGGCCAGCGCCTTGGCCCTGTGCGGCTGGCTGACCGGCCGCACGCTGCAGCCGCGCAAGGTGGTGCTGCAAGGTGAGCAACCGGCGGACCTGGCCCCGTACAAACAAGCCTTCCATGCGCCGCTGGAATTCAATGCGCCCTATGACGCGCTGATTTTCGAGCGGGCCGACATGGACGCGCCGCTGCCCACGGCCAACGAGGCCATGGCCTTGCTGCATGACCGCTTTGCCGGTGAATACCTGGCGCGCTTCTCGGAAAGCCGCGTGACCCACAAGGCGCGGCAGGTGTTGTGCCGCCTGTTGCCCCAGGGCGAGCCCAAGCGTGAAGTGGTGGCCCAGACCTTGCACTTGTCCCAGCGCACTTTGCAGCGGCGTTTGCAGGAGGAGGGCACGAGCTTCCAGACCCTGCTCGATGACACCCGCCGTGAACTGGCCGAGCAATACCTGGCGCAACCCAGCATGACCCTGCTGGAAATTGCCTACCTGTTGGGCTTTGCCGACCCGAGCAACTTCTTCCGCGCGTTTCGTCGCTGGTTCGATGTCACGCCCGGCGAATACCGGGCGCGGTTGTTGGTCGCGTCGAGCGTCAGTGACGCCAAAACGCCGGAATACACAGAACAAAGACCGTAATGATCTCCAGCCGGCCGAGTAGCATGCCCAGTGACAGGATCCACTTGGCCGCATCCGGCAGGCTGGCGAAATTACCCGCCGGGCCAATGGTTTCGCCCAGGCCCGGGCCCACGCCCGAAACGGTACTCGCGGCGCCGGTCAAGGCGGTCATCCAGTCCAGGCCGAGCAGCGACAAGGCCAGGGCGATGGCGCAGATGGTGATGGCGAAGAAGAAGGAAAAGGTCAGGATCGACCGCACGATCTCTTCGTCGAGACGGTGGCCGTTGTACTTCTGCTTGATCACCGCGCGCGGATGAATCAGCTGGTTCAAGTTGGCCTTGAGCAGGATATAGGCAACCTGGAAGCGGAAGATCTTGATCCCACCCGCCGTGGAGCCCGAACAGCCGCCGATAAAGCCGAGGTAGAAAAACAGCATCAGTGAGAAATTGCCCCACAGGCTGTAGTCCCCCAGTGCAAACCCCGTGGTCGTCACCACCGACGTGACGTTCAGTGCCACGTGACGCAGCGCGTCCAGCCAGTGCAGGTTGGTGGTCCACCAGTACCAGGTGCCCAGCACCAGCCAGGTCACGATCAACAAACCGAGCAAACCTTGTACCTGCTGGTCCTTGATCAACGCCCGGCGGTTACCGCGCAAAGTGGCCACGTACAGGGTGAACGGCAAGCTGCCGAGGATCATCACCACCACGGCTACCCAGTGCACCGCCGGTTGTTTCCAGTGCGCCAGGGATTCATCGGAGGTGGAAAACCCGCCGGTGGAAATCGCTGACATCGCATGGTTGATCGCATCGAACAGCCCCATGCCGGCCCACCAGAACGCCAGGCTGCCAAGGATGGTGATGCCCACGTAGGCCGCCACGATCAGCCGCGCCACCATGTGCGAGCGGGGCATGACCTTTTCCGAGCGGTCCGAGGATTCGGTCTGGAACAGGCGCATGCCACCAATGCGCAGCAGCGGTAGGATCGCTACTGCCATGCCGATAAAGCCGATGCCGCCCAGCCAGTGCAGCAGCGAACGCCACATCAAGATACCCGGCGACATCGCGTCCAGCCCGCTCAACACCGTGGAGCCGGTGGCGGTAATGCCGGACATGCTTTCAAAAAACGAGTCGGTGTAGCTGATGTGCTGGGTCAGCAGGAACGGCAGCGCGGCAAAGATACACACCACCACCCAGCTGGTGACGGTGAGCAGGTACATGTCCCGCGGGCGCAGGTGCACATGCTCGGGACGACCGGGAATCACCAGCGCCAGGCCGGCGATAAAGGTGATCATGCTGGCCCACAGGAAGGAGGGCAGGTCGCTGGTGCGTTCGAAGATCACCAGGGTGGCCATGGGCACGACCATCGCGATCGCGAGGGTGATCAGGAAGATGCCGATGATGAAACCGATGATGCGCAGGGTCGGCAACGCCATGAAATTCGCTCGGATGTTGGAGGTGGCGCCATTCTACCTGCGGTGCAGGGCTTGTAAACCGGGGCTTGGAAGCGATGAGAGGCTAATGTGGGAGCGGGCTTGCTCGCGAAGGCGGCGTGTCAGTTGAAGAATTTGTAGCTGATAGACCGCTCCCACATGGATTGTGTGGTGTCTGATTGATTATCGACATCCGCATACAAAAAAGGCGACCCGAAGGTCGCCTCATTCAACTGCGCATTGATCAGAACTCGTGATCAGCGTTATCCGGGTTCAGGTCGCTGATACCCAGCTTGCCCGCTGCCGCTTCGATCGAACCGGTCTGCTTGACCAGGGCGGCGATGGCGTCACGGACGATCTGGTTGCCCGCATCGTTACCGGCCGCGATCAACTGGTCGTAGTGCTCACCCTTGTTGGCATGGTCAACCATGACCTGGATCTTCGCTTCGGTAGCCGCCAGGTCCGCTTTCAGTGCGGTGTCGGCTGCCGGGTCGGCCTTGGCCACCAGGGACGACAGGCTGGCGCCGGTCATTTTGGTGCCGTCGACGCGGGTGTACTCGCCCAGGTAGACGTTGCGGATGCCCTTGGCATCGTAGAAGTGCGAGTTGTGGGTGTTGTCGCTGAAGCAGTCCTGCTCGTCTTCCGGCGAGTTGGCTTCCAGGGAAACTTTCATGCGCTCACCGGCCAGTTCGCCCAGGGACAGGCTGCCCATGCCGAACAGCATTTTGCGCAGGCCGTCGGTGGCAGGTTCTGCCTCCAGGGTGGCGCGGTAGTTGTCTTCAACGTTGGGTTTCCAGTTGCCGACCATTTCTTCCAGGTCGCTGACCAGCAGTTGGGTCACGGCGCTCAGGTAGGCGCGGCGACGCTCGTTGTGGCCGCCAGTGGCGCCGTCGCCGGTCAGGTAGTCCGACGCAGGACGGTTGCCGGCGCCTGGGCCGGTGCCGTTCAGGTCCTGGCCCCAGAGCAGGAATTCGATGGCGTGGTAGCCGGTGGCGACGTTGGCCTCGGAACCGCCCAGCTCGTTGAGGCTGGCGAGTTTTTCCGGGGTGATGTCCTTCACGTCGACCTTGTCTTCGCCGACCTGGATTTCGTTGTTGGCGATGATGTTGGCAGTGGCGCCTGGGTTACCCAGGGCGTGTTCGTAGGACTTGTCGACATAGTCGATCAGGCCTTCGTCCAGCGGCCATGCGTTCACCTGGCCTTCCCAGTCGTCGATGATGGTGTTGCCGAAGCGGAACACTTCACTTTGCAGGTAAGGAACGCGGGCGGCGATCCAGGCGGTGCGCGCGGCTTTCAGGGTTTCGTCGTTCGGCTTGGCGAGGAACGCGTCGATAGCGGTTTGCAGGGTTTTCGCGGTGGACTCGGCATCGCTGTAGACCGCGAACACCATGTCTGCGTAATGCGCGACCACGGCCTTGGCAGCGGCTTCGTCGACCTGGCCGGCAGGAGTGGCAGCCGCTGGAGCGGTAGTGCTGGCAGCCGGGGTCGGCGCCTGAGGCGCGGCGGCCTTGTCTTTACCTTCGCCGCAACCGGCGAGAGAAATGGCAATGGCCAGCAGACTGGCGGTGGCCAGGGGCATACGAATCATGGCGAACATCCTGCTTCGGTTGTTGATGGGGCGCGCGGGGGAGCGCAAAAACTGCGACATAATGCGAAAGATTTGCATTTTGTGTAAAGGGTTATACGCGGGAAATATTCAGTATCGTTTTGCTGCATCAGAGAATCGCGGCGTTATTGCGCTCCGACTGCTTCAAAAAAGCCGCCAACTCCCGCGCCGGCAAGGGTTTGCTGTAGTGATAACCCTGACCTTCATGGCAGCCTTCGGAGATGATGTAGGCCTCCTGCTCGGCGGTTTCCACGCCTTCGGCGATCACCTGCATACCGAGGCTTTTGCCCAGTTGGATGATCGCCCGCACGATGGTGGCGTCGTCGTCATCGTCCAGCAGGTCCTGCACGAAGCTCTTGTCGATCTTGATCTTGTCCAGCGGCAGGCTTTTCAAGTAGCTGAGGGATGAGTAGCCGGTGCCGAAGTCATCAATCGCAATCAATGCCCCGGAACGGCGCAGGCTCAGCAGGTGCTGGGCGGCGGTGCTGATGTCTTCCATCAGGCCGGTCTCGGTGACTTCCAGTTCCAGGCTGCGCGGCGGCAGGCGGTAGATCTGCATCAGGTTGTTGACCACCCGCGGCAACTCGGTGTGGTGCAATTGCACGGTGGACAGGTTGACCGCCATGCGCAACTCGGTGAAGCCCAAGTCGTGCCATTCACGCAATTGCCGGCAGGCCTGGTCGAGTACCCATTCCCCAATCGGGATGATGGTGCCGTTCTGTTCGGCCAGCGGAATGAACAGGTCCGGCGGCACCAGGCCATGTTCCGGGTGCTGCCAGCGGATCAGCGCTTCCACGCCGACCACATGGTGATCGCGGTAGCTGATCTGCGGCTGGTACACCAGGTGGAATTGGTCGCGGCTGAGGGCATCGCGCAGGTCTTTTTCCAGCTCGCGGCGACGGCGCATTTCGCTGTCGACGCTGGCGATATAGAACTGATAGCGGTTGCGCGACCGGGTCTTGGCCAGGGTCATGGTTTGCTCGGCTTTCTGCAGCAGCTTTTCGGTGCTGTCGCCGTCTTCCGGGAACAGGGTGATGCCGATGGTGGCGCGTAGGCGGATGCCTTCGTGGTCGAGGGCAAATTCCGCTTCCAGGTCATCGAGGATGCTTTGCGCCAGTTCGGCGGCCTCGTAGGGCTGGTCGATATCGGCCTGTACCAGGGCGAACTGGTCGCCGCCCAGCCGGGCCAGGGCACCGAGGCGGCCGCTGTGGGCGCGCAAACGGTCGGCCAGGGCCAGCAGCAATTGGTCGCCGGCCTGGTAGGTGAACTGTTCGTTGACGCTCTTGAAGTCATCCAGCCCCACGCACAACACGGCCACGCGGCGTTGGCGTCGACCGGCGTCGATGAGGATCTTGTCCAACTGCTCCTGCAGTTTCTGGCGGTTCGGCAGGCCCGTCAGGAAGTCGTACTGGGCCATGCGCAGTAGGCTGCTTTCCGCCTCATGGCGCAGGTGGGTGTTGCGTTCGATGGATTCGAGCAACTGGTTGGCGGTGTTGATCCACAGCCCCAGTTCATTGCGCTCGTGGCCCTTGAGTTGCGGGATCTTGTGTTCGCTGGGCCGGTCCGGGTTGATCGAGGTCAGGTGCTCGATGATCCGCGACAGCGGCTTGGTCAGCAGCCAGTGGTAGACCAGGTACAGCACCAGGCCCATCGCCAGGGCGCGCAATACCCCGGAAATAAAGATGATCACTGAACTGACAATAAACCCCTTGCCGTAGGTGGCCGTGTCGAGGGTGATGCTCAGATCGCCGTAATACTCGCTGTAGGGGCCTTTGCCGACCAATGCGGTGGTGAACGTGCGTTCCTGGCCGAGTATCAGGTCGGTCAACCAGCGGCTGGGCGATTGCTGTAGGGCGCGGCTTTTTTCGGCGAGCATGGTTTCGTTGGGATGGCCGATGGACGCCATGCGCACCGCGTCATCCTGGAACAGGCCCTCAATCACTTGCATGCCCATCTCGCGGTCCAGGCTGTAGACGGCCTGGGTCGAGGGGTCGCGGAACATGTCGAGGATGCGCTGGGCATCGCCGGCCACGGCCTGGCGCGTCTTGTAGGCATCGAAAACGATCTGCGCCACGCTCAGCGCAACGCCCACGATCAATGCCGACAGCAGCACAACCCGTAGCAACTTCACCGACAAGCTGTTCTTGAGTTCCAGCTTCAAAGGGGCATTCCTTGTCTCATGCGGGTGGCCTTCAATATGCCATGAGTATTGGCAATCCCGTGAGGGCAGTCAAAGGAACATTAGGGCCGCAGGCGTCTTGAGGCTGAATGCACAGAAAAAAACAGAAAAAAACGGCGGATTTGCTCCGCCGTCTGGGTACTCGACTTATCTGTGGTCAGAACAATGCCGTTCTATTACTGATAGGCGGAGATCTCGATCTTTGGCGGCGCCGGCGGCATCATGTCCTCACCCGGCTTGCTGGGTGCACTGGCACCACCGCCTTCGCTACCACCGCCTGCGCCACCGGCGAGGCCTTTCATAAGCCCGCTCATGAGTTGCATCGCCATCTGCCCGCCCGCTTTTCCGATTTCTTCCATCATTGATTCTCCAGCAGAGTGTGAAAGGGTTATTCCTCTCACTGCGTGGGTGGCAGATTCCCTTCTGCGGGTTCCACGATTCCGGTCTGGCCAGCGTTGTGGAACGCCCACAAAAAAGCCCGGCAATGCCGGGCTTTTTCTACTGCAAGCGTCGCTTAGGCAGTGAAGGTCTTGCCTTCGAACTGCTCAGCCACGAACTTCCAGTTGACCAGGTTCCAGAACGCTTCCACATACTTTGGACGCACGTTGCGGTAGTCGATGTAGTAGGCGTGTTCCCATACGTCGCAGGTCAGCAGCGGGGTGTCGCCGTTGGTCAGCGGGTTGCCGGCGCCGATGGTGCTGGCCAGGGCCAGGGAACCGTCAGCCTTTTTCACCAGCCAGCCCCAACCGGAACCGAAGGTGCCGACGGAGGTCTTGGTGAACTCTTCCTTGAACTTGTCGAACGAACCGAACGCAGCGTTGATGGCTTCAGCCAATGCGCCGGTCGGTTGGCCGCCAGCGTTTGGCGCCAGGCAGTTCCAGTAGAAGGTGTGGTTCCAGACCTGAGCGGCGTTGTTGAAGATGCCGCCCGAAGAGGATTTGACGATCTCTTCCAGGGTCTTGCCTTCGAACTCGGTGCCTGGCACCAGGTTGTTCAGGTTCACGACGTAGGTGTTGTGGTGCTTGTCGTGGTGGAATTCCAAGGTTTCCTTGGAGATGTGCGGCTGCAGGGCATCGTGTGCGTAGGGCAGCGGCGGCAATTCGAAAGCCATGATGATTCTCCTAATCAGGTCAGTTGCGGTGAGCGCAAGGCCGATCACGGGCGGCCAAACAAGCGCCGGGGAGTTTGTACTCTTTGCGGCGCAGGGTCCGGATCATAGCACCGGGGGTGCGGCAAAACCACGCAACAACTGTGTGGGATAGAGGTTCCAGAGCGTTTTGGAATATTCCCTAAGCCGCGATCAATTGATAGGCCACGCTGAACATCATCACCGCCACCAACAGGTCCAGCAGGCGCCAGGTTGCCGGCCGCGCCAGCCAGGGTGCCAGCCATGCCGCGCCGAGTGCCAGGGTGGCGAACCACAGGAACGATGCGCTGGCGGCGCCGGCCACGTAGGCACCGGGTTCGGTTTGCTGTGCGCCGAGTGAGCCGATCAGCAATACAGTGTCCAGGTACACGTGCGGGTTGAGCAGGGTCACGGCCAGCGCGCTCAGCAACACCGCGCGCAGCGAGCGCACCTTGAGAGTGTCGCCTTGGTCCAGGCTTTGTTTCGAACAGGCCCGGCGCAGTGCGCACGCGCCGTACCAGATCAGGAACGCCGCGCCGCCCCAGCGTGCCACCGCCAGCAGCACCGGGCTTTGCGCCAGCACCGTCGCCAGGCCGAACACCCCGGCGGCCACCAGCAGGGCGTCACACACCACACACAATGCCGCCACGGGCAAGTGATGTTCACGACGCAGGCTCTGCGCCAGTACAAAGGCGTTCTGGGTGCCGATGGCCATGATCAGGCCCAGCGCCACCAGCAGACCATTCAAATAGCTTTGCCACATAGGATTTACTCCGCGTCTGCTGCCAGTTGCCGCAACACCTGCAGGGCGCGCTCGGCATCGGCACGCCCGACGAACAGGTGGTCGTGGTAATAACCGGCAATCACATTGCAACTGATGCCGGCCTTGCCCAGCGCACTGGCGAAGGCGGCGGTGAGGCCCACGGCTTCCAGGGCCGAATGCACATTCAAGGTGATCCACGCGGCGACGTAGTCAAAAGCCAGGCCGGCCTGTTCCGCTTGTTGGCGTTCAACGATCAGGGTCAAGCCTTCCTGCTCGCGAAAGCTGCCGATTACCTCGCAGCCAGCAGGGATGCGGTTGTCGGGCACGGTGCAGAACACATAGTCGCCGTCATTGAGTTGAGGGCTCATGCTGCGCAGCAGGGTTGCCAGGGCGGTTTCGCCAGCCATGGGAGGTTCCTTATAAAGAGAAGAGCGATGCTGGCTATTCTCAGGGTGCAGGCTGTATAAGAAAAACCAATATTCCTGATCGCTCATTAGAGAAACTGATGTTCGACTATAAATTGCTTTCTGCCCTGGCAGCCGTGGTGGAACAAGCGGGCTTCGAGCGTGCCGCTCAGGTGCTGGGGCTGTCGCAGTCGGCCATCTCCCAGCGCATCAAGTTGCTGGAGGCACGTATTGGCCAGCCGGTACTGGTGCGGGCCACGCCGCCGACGCCCACTGATATCGGCCGTCGCCTGCTCAACCATGTGCAACAGGTGCGCTTACTGGAGCGCGACCTGCAAAGCCAGGTGCCCGCGCTGGATGAGGAAGGCATGCCCGAACGCCTGCGCATCGCGTTGAACGCCGACAGCCTCGCCACGTGGTGGGCCGAGGCCGTCAGCGGGTTTTGCGCCGAGCAGCATTTGCTGCTGGATCTGGTGGTGGAAGACCAGACCGTCGGCCTCAAACGCATGCGCGCTGGCGAAGTGGCGGCCTGCATCTGCGCCAGCGAGCGTCCGGTGGCGGGCGCGCGCAGCCTGTTGCTGGGCGCCATGCGGTATCGCGCGTTGGCCAGCCCGGCGTTTATCGCCCGGCACTTTCCCCAGGGCGTACGCGCCGATCAACTGGCGCGCACCCCGGCACTGGTGTTCGGGCCGGATGATTTCCTGCAGCACCGCTATCTGGCTTCTCTCGGCGTGGACGGCGGTTTCGAGCACCATTTGTGCCCATCGTCTGAAGGTTTTATCCGCCTCACCGAGGCGGGCCTGGGCTGGGGGCTGGTGCCGGAATTGCAGGTTCGCGACCAGCTGGAAAAGGGCATATTGGTCGAGTTATTGCCAGATAAGCCCATCGATGTGCCGCTGTACTGGCATCATTGGCGCAGTGGCGGGCAACTGTTGGGCTTGCTGACCGACCATCTGGCCCAGGCTTGTGGTCAATGGCTGGTGCCGTTGGAGTGATGGCGTGCGTCAAGGCAACAGCGATGAAAAACGTAAGAACATGGGGTAATACATGAAGATTCTGGTCACCGGCGCAAGCGGCTTCATTGGCGGGCGCTTTGCGCGTTTCGCCCTGGAGCAGGGCCTGGACGTGCGGGTCAACGGGCGACGTGCCGAAGGTGTGGAGCACCTGGTCAGGCGCGGCGCCGAGTTTATCCAGGGTGATCTGAATGACGCCGACCTGGTGCGTCACCTGTGCCGCGATGTCGAGGCCGTGGTGCACTGCGCCGGCGCCGTCGGCTTGTGGGGCAAGTATCAGGACTTTTACCAAGGCAACGTGCTGGTCACCGAAAACGTCGTCGAAGCCTGCCTCAAGCAGCACGTCGGGCGTTTGGTGCATCTATCGTCGCCCTCCATCTACTTCGACGGTCGCGACCACCTGGGCCTGACCGAAGAGCAAGTGCCCAAGCGCTTCAAGCACCCTTATGCCGCCACCAAATACCTGGCCGAGCAGAAGGTGTTCGGTGCCCAGGAGTTCGGCCTCGAGGTGATTGCCCTGCGCCCGCGATTCGTTACGGGGGCCGGCGACATGAGCATCTTCCCGCGCCTGCTGAACATGCAACGCAAGAACCGCCTGGCCATCGTCGGCGACGGCCTGAACAAGGTCGACTTCACCAGCGTGCACAACCTCAACGAAGCCCTGCTCAGCAGTTTGCTCGCGCCGGGCCCTGCGCTGGGCCGGGCCTACAACATCAGCAACGGCACGCCAGTGCCGGTGTGGGATGTGGTCAACTACGTGATGCGTCAAATGCAATTGCCCCAGGTGACGCGTTACCGGTCCTACGGTTTGTCCTACAGCGTGGCGGCGCTCAACGAAGCGTTTTGTGCGATGTGGCCCGGGCGACCGGAGCCGTCTCTTTCGCGCCTGGGCATGCAAGTGATGAACAAAGATTTCACCCTCGACATCAGCCGCGCCAGGCATTATCTGGATTACGAGCCCAAAGTCAGCCTGTGGACCGCCCTCGACGAGTTCTGCAGTTGGTGGAAAGCCCAGGATCCGGGGTTCAAGTAAGCACACAAGCGGCAACACTTCGGGAACCGAATCTGGCGTTCCGGGTCGATCAGTGCGCCGGGAACGCGGTTTATACTCCCGTCGCACGCCACTTCACCGATTCAGGGTTGATACATGCGCAACGATGCTAAAGACGACTTCGACAACGTTCCCAGCCTGCGGGCCGATGTCGGGGATGACGATGATTTCGAACCCACCCCGGCCACCTCGGTGCGCTCGCGCAACCCCCAGGTGGTCAAGGTCAAGAGCGCCAGCACCGGGCCTTTGTGGGCGTTGATCGGCGCGCTGCTGATCGCCTTTGCGGGCCTGGCCTGGTGGAGCTTCCAGCAGATCTCCCTGATGGGCCAGCAGTTGGTGGCCACCCAGGAAAGCTTCGCGCGCATCAGCGAGGAAGCGGCGGGGCGCCTGCAGGACATTTCCGGCAAGGTGGTGGCCAGTGAGGCCAGCGTCAACAACGGCAGCGAAGCGCTGAAACTGCAGATCAAGCAGCTGGAAACCCAGTTGCTGGAGCAGGGCAAGCAGCAGGTCGGCGTGGCTGGGCAAGCCACCGAGTTGGATAAACGACTTGCACAGATGACCGCCAGCACCACCGACCTGTCCAACGCCAATAGCAAGCTGCAGGGCCAAGTGCAGGCGCTGACCGACGCCGTGGCGACGCTCAAGGCGGCGCAAGTTGACGCCGGAAAGCGCGATAACGAAATCAAGGAGCTCACTGCAGACGTGGCCGCCTTGAAGAAACAGGGCAACCCGAGTGCTGCCATCGCGCGTATCGAGCAAGACCTTGTGGTGCTCAAGAGCGCCCAGGACAACCAGCCGGCCAACAGCGATGCGCCGACCAATAAAGAGTTCGACGTGTTCCGTATTCAGACCACGCGCAACATCACCACGTTGCAAAGCCAGGTGCAGAACCTGAACCAGCAGCTGAATGCGCCGGCAAGGGTCACCCCGCTCGGGCAATAAGGCTGATGTTGGGAATGTCACCACTTGGTGACATTTCCCATCGCCTTCGTTACTTGCCCCCACCGCGCCCTTGTTTAGACTCCGGTCATCCCACAAAAAACAATAAGGGCCACCCATGACCACGCAACCACTGCCTGCCAGCAGTTGGCTGAACGCGCCTGCCCACCACGCCTGGCTTGCGGCCGAGGGGCAGCGCCTGCTGGCCTTCGCCAAGGCGTCCCGACTGCCCGACGGCTTTGGCAACCTGGACGACAAAGGCCAATTGCCGGCCGACGCCCACGCCGAAACCATGAACACCGCCCGCATGACCCATAGCTTCGCCATGGCCCACGCCTTGGGCTTGCCGGGGTATGCCGAGCTGGTTGCGCATGGCGTTGCAGCCCTCAGTGGCCCGCTGCGTGACAGTGAGCACGGTGGCTGGTTTGCCACGCCCCACGCCCTCGATGGCAACCGGGGCAAGGCGGCTTACCTGCACGCGTTCGTTGCCCTGGCCGCCAGCTCGGCGGTGGTGGCAGGTGCGCCCGGTGCACAAAACCTTCTGACTGACGCTGTCCATATCATCGACCAGTTTTTCTGGAGCGAGGAGGAGGGCGTGATGCTCGAATCGTTCGCCCAGGATTGGAGCGGTGTCGAAGCCTATCGCGGCGCCAACAGCAACATGCACGCTACTGAAGCCTTCCTCGCGCTGGCCGATGTCACCGGCGATACGCGCTGGTTGGACCGCGCCTTGCGCATCGTCGAGCGGGTTATCCACACCCACGCGGCGGGCAACCAGTTCATGGTGATCGAACATTTCGACACGCACTGGCAACCCTTGCTCGGTTACAACGAAGACAACCCCGCCGACGGCTTCCGCCCCTACGGCATCACTCCCGGCCACGGTTTTGAATGGGCGCGGCTGGTGCTGCACCTGGAAGCCGCGCGCCTGCACGCCGGGCTTGCTACGCCCGAATGGCTGGTGACCGACGCCAAGGGCCTGTTCGCCAGCGCCTGCGAATACGCCTGGTCCGTGGATGGCGCCCCCGGCATCGTCTACACCCTCGACTGGAACCAGCGCCCGGTGGTGCGCGAACGCCTGCACTGGACCCACGCTGAAGCCAGCGCTGCAGCCCAGGCGTTGCTCAAACGCACCGGCGAGTTGCACTACGAAACCTGGTACCGGCGTTTCTGGGAGTTTTGCGAAACCCACTTCATCGACCGTATTCACGGCAGCTGGCACCACGAACTCAGCCCCCACAACCAACCCAGCAGCGTCATCTGGGGTGGCAAGCCCGACCTGTACCATGCCTGGCAAGCGGTATTGCTGCCTGCGCTGCCGTTGGCGCCAAGCATGGCCAGTGCCATCGGGGCTGGGCGCTATGTCACCGGTTGGTGACATTTGTCCATCCCTTTGTTACCTGCGCCTGAAAAATCCATGTTTAAACTCCGTGCAGCGCAAGCCTAAGACTTGCATGCATAACAACAAGAAAAGGTACTCAGATGAATGCGATTAATCGCCTCGCCGTTGCTATTTCCATTGCCTCGTTGTTTCCCCTCTCTGCATTTGCCGCCGACTCGAAAGGGACGGTTGAAGTTGTGCATTGGTGGACCTCGGGCGGTGAAAAGGCGGCTGTAGATGTCCTGAAGGCCCAAGTTGAGAAAGATGGTTTCGTCTGGAAAGACGGCGCCGTAGCAGGTGGCGGTGGCGCCACCGCCATGACCGTGCTGAAAAGCCGCGCGGTTGCTGGCAACCCGCCAGGCGTTGCCCAGATCAAAGGCCCCGACATCCAGGAATGGGCGTCCACCGGCTTGCTCGACACCGACGTGCTCAAAGACGTCGCCAAAGAAGAGAAGTGGGACTCCCTGCTCGACAAGAAAGTCTCCGACACCGTGAAGTACGAAGGTGACTACGTCGCCGTACCGGTCAACATCCACCGCGTGAACTGGCTGTGGATCAACCCGGAAGTCTTCAAAAAAGCCGGTATCACCAAGAACCCGACCACCCTCGAAGAATTCTACGCAGCCGGCGACAAGCTGAAAGCCGCAGGCTTCATTCCGCTCGCCCATGGTGGCCAGCCTTGGCAGGACAGCACCGTGTTCGAAGCGGTCGTTCTGTCGGTGATGGGGGCCGATGGCTACAAGAAAGCCCTGGTTGACCTGGATAACGCTGCGCTGACCGGTCCGGAAATGGTCAAGTCGCTGACCGAACTGAAGAAAGTCGCGACCTACATGGACGTCGACGGCAAAGGCCAGGACTGGAACCTCGAAGCGGGCAAGGTCATCAACGGCAAGGCCGGCATGCAGATCATGGGTGACTGGGCCAAGTCCGAATGGACCGCGGCCAAGAAAGTCGCCGGCAAGGACTACGAGTGCGTAGCCTTCCCAGGCACCGACAAAGCCTTCACCTACAACATCGACTCCCTGGCGGTGTTCAAGCAGAAAGACAAAGGCACCGCTGCTGGCCAGCAAGACATTGCCAAAGTCGTGCTGGGTGAGAACTTCCAGAAAGTGTTCAGCATCAACAAGGGTTCGATCCCTGTTCGCAACGACATGCTGAACAAAATGGATTCCTACGGCTTCGATTCCTGCGCCCAGACCGCTGCCAAGGACTTCCTGGCAGACGCCAAGACCGGCGGCCTGCAGCCAAGCATGGCGCACAACATGGCCACTACCCTGGCGGTGCAAGGTGCGTTCTTTGATGTCGTGACCAACTTCATCAACGACCCGAAAGCCGACCCGGCCGACACCGCCAAGAAATTGGGCGCTGCGATCAAGTCTGCCAAGTAAGGCCCTGTTCAAGAGTCGGGCTGTTGTGGCGAGGGAGCTTGCTCCCGCTGG
The DNA here is from genome assembly GCF_013386605.1 of Pseudomonas sp. IPO3749. Taxonomy (NCBI): domain Bacteria; kingdom Pseudomonadati; phylum Pseudomonadota; class Gammaproteobacteria; order Pseudomonadales; family Pseudomonadaceae; genus Pseudomonas; species Pseudomonas sp. IPO3749. Next base: position 142,160 of record NZ_JACARN010000019.1, read on the forward strand.
GGTGCGAAGCACCCCCAAAGGCGGCGTCTGCTTCGCAGCCGAGCGGGAGCAAGCTCCCTCGCCACACCCAGCAGACTCCGGCAGGCAGTAGTCCTTTTTCCCTGTACTGGATTTCCCCATGAGTTCTGTTGCTGTGTTCAGCAAAGCCTCGCCGTTCGATGCACTGCAGCGCTGGCTACCCAAACTGGTGCTGGCGCCCAGCATGTTCATCGTGCTGGTGGGCTTCTACGGCTACATCCTGTGGACGTTTGTGCTGTCGTTCACCAATTCCACATTCCTGCCCACCTACAAATGGGCGGGCCTTGCGCAATACGCGCGGTTGTTCGACAACGACCGCTGGTGGGTAGCGAGCAAGAACCTGGCGGTGTTTGGCGGGATGTTCATCGGTATCACCCTGGTCATCGGCGTGACCCTGGCGATCTTCCTCGACCAGAAAATCCGTCGTGAAGGTTTTATCCGCACCATTTACCTGTACCCGATGGCGCTCTCGATGATCGTCACCGGTACCGCCTGGAAATGGCTGCTCAACCCGGGCATGGGCCTGGACAAACTCCTGCGTGACTGGGGCTGGGAAGGCTTCCGTCTCGACTGGCTGATCGACCCGGATCGCGTGGTCTACTGCCTGGTGATCGCTGCCGTCTGGCAAGCCTCGGGCTTTATCATGGCGATGTTCCTGGCTGGCCTGCGCGGTGTCGATCAATCGATCGTGCGCGCTGCACAGATCGACGGTGCGAGCCTGCCGCGCATCTACTGGAGCGTGGTGTTGCCAAGCCTGCGTCCGGTGTTCTTCAGTGCGGTGATGATCCTGGCGCACATTGCGATCAAGAGCTTCGACCTGGTAGCGGCGATGACCGCCGGCGGCCCAGGCTACTCGTCCGACCTGCCTGCGATGTTCATGTACTCGTTCACCTTCAGCCGTGGCCAGATGGGCATGGGTTCGGCCAGTGCCATCCTGATGCTCGGTGCGATCCTCGCGATCATCGTGCCTTACCTCTACTCCGAGCTGAGGACCAAGCGTAATGACTAGTCTCGCCTCCAAATCACCCATCAGCCTGAGTCGCATCGCGATCTATGCGGTGCTGATCCTCGCCGTGCTGCTGTACCTGGTGCCGCTGGTGGTGATGCTGCTCACCAGCTTCAAGACCCCGGAAGACATCAGCTCCGGCAACCTGCTGAGCTGGCCGACCGTGGTCACCGGCATCGGCTGGGTCAAGGCCTGGGCCACGGTAGACGGTTACTTCTGGAACTCGATCAAGATCACCGTTCCGGCCGTACTGATCTCCACCGCCATCGGTGCGTTGAACGGTTATGTGCTGTCGTTCTGGCGCTTCAAAGGCTCGCAGCTGTTCTTCGGCCTGCTTTTGTTCGGCTGCTTCCTGCCGTTCCAGACCGTGCTGCTGCCGGCCTCGTTCACCCTGGGCAAGATGGGCCTGGCCAGCACCACCACCGGCCTGGTGTTCGTGCACGTGGTCTACGGCCTGGCGTTCACCACGCTGTTCTTCCGTAACTACTACGTGAGCATTCCGGATGCGCTGATCAAGGCCGCGCGTTTGGACGGTGCAGGTTTCTTCACCATCTTCCGTCAGATCATTCTGCCGATGTCGACCCCGATCATCATGGTCTGCCTGATCTGGCAGTTCACCCAGATCTGGAACGACTTCCTGTTCGGCGTGGTGTTCTCCAGTGGTGACTCCCAGCCCATCACCGTGGCGCTGAACAACCTGGTCAACACCAGCACCGGGGCCAAGGAATATAACGTGGATATGGCGGCGGCGATGATCGCCGGGCTGCCGACCCTGCTGGTCTATGTGATCGCAGGCAAGTATTTCGTGCGCGGCCTCACGGCCGGCGCGGTCAAGGGGTAATCATGGCTACGCTTGAACTTCGCAATGTAAACAAGACCTATGGCGCCGGCCTGCCCGACACCTTGAAGAACATCGAACTGTCGATCAAGGAAGGCGAATTCCTGATCCTGGTCGGCCCTTCGGGGTGCGGCAAATCCACGCTGATGAACTGCATCGCCGGTCTTGAGACCATCACTGGCGGCGCCATCATGATCGGCGACCAGGACGTGAGCGGCATGAGCCCCAAGGACCGTGACATCGCCATGGTGTTCCAGTCCTACGCGCTGTACCCGACCATGAGCGTGCGCGAGAACATCGAGTTCGGCCTCAAGATCCGCAAGATGCCCCAGGCCGATATCGACGCCGAAGTGGCGCGTGTGGCCAAGCTGCTGCAGATCGAACACCTGCTCAACCGCAAGCCTGGCCAACTCTCCGGCGGCCAGCAACAGCGCGTGGCCATGGGCCGTGCACTGGCGCGTCGGCCGAAGATCTACCTGTTCGACGAACCGCTGTCCAACCTCGACGCCAAGCTGCGCGTCGAGATGCGCACCGAAATGAAACTGATGCACCAGCGCCTCAAGACCACTACGGTCTACGTGACCCACGACCAGATCGAAGCAATGACCCTGGGCGACAAGGTCGCGGTAATGAAGGACGGCATCATCCAGCAGTTCGGTACGCCGAAAGAAATCTACAACAACCCGGCCAACCAGTTCGTGGCGAGCTTTATCGGTTCGCCGCCGATGAACTTCGTGCCGCTGCGCCTGCAACGCAAGGACGGTCGCCTGGTGGCCCTGCTCGACAGCGGCCAGGCCCGTTGCGAACTGGCGCTTAACACCACCGATGCCGGCCTTGAGGACCGCGACGTGATCCTGGGCTTGCGTCCGGAGCAAATCATGTTGGCCTCGGGCGAGGGCGACAGTGCGTCGAGCATCCGTGCCGAAGTGCAGGTCACCGAGCCGACCGGCCCGGACACCCTGGTGTTCGTGCAACTCAATGACACCAAGGTCTGCTGCCGCCTGGCACCCGACGTGGCACCGCAGGTGGGCGAGACCCTGACCCTGCAATTCGATCCTTCCAAGGTATTGCTGTTCGACGCCAACACCGGCGAGCGACTGGGCACTGCTTCTTCATTGCCCGCCCAGGGGCATGCCGACAATGTGGCCCAATTCAAAGGCCGTTGAAGCAGATAAGTTGTTGTTTTAGATAAAAAAAGTAAACCGCGTTAGATAAAAACAGTTTAATAACAATAAAGACGAGGATGTAGGGATGAAAAAGCAACACAACAACACTCGGCTGATCTGCCAAATGTCAGCTGCAGCAGCCCTGGTATTGTCCGCCAATGCGATGGCGGCCGATGCATTCAGTGCTGATTCGAAATGGATGACCGGCGACTGGGGTGGCGAGCGTACCAAGCTGATCGAGCAAGGTATCGACATCAAGGCTGACTACGTTGGGGAGATGGGCTACAACGCCAAAGGTGGTTACAACAACGACAAGACCGGTCGTTACTCCGATCAATTCGGTCTGGGCGTAGCACTGGACCTGCAAAAGTTGTGGGGTTGGGATAACACCCAAGCCAAGATCCAGTTGACCAACCGTAATGGCCAAAATATCTCCAATGACCGTATTGGCGACCCGCGTGCCGGCACCTTGAGTTCGTCTCAAGAAGTCTACGGCCGTGGCCACATGGTGCGTCTGACCCAGTTCTGGATCCAGCACCAGATGTTCGACAACAAGCTGGACGTGAAACTCGGTTACTTCGGCGAAGGCGAAGACTTCAACACCTTCCCGTGCGACTTCCAGAACCTGTCGTTCTGCGGCTCGCAAGTGGGTAACTATGTAAACACCTGGTACAACTGGCCGGTCAGCCAGGCCGCGATCCGCGTGAAGTACAACATCACGCCTGAGCTGTATGCGCAAATCGGTGCGTACAACCAGAACCCATCGCAACTGGAGCACGGCAACGGCTTCAAACTCAGCGGCAGCGGCACCAAGGGCACCGTGATTCCGGTGGAATTGGTCTGGTCGCCGAAGGTCAACAACCTGCCGGGCGAATACCGTGTGGGTTACTACAAAAGTGCCGCCGATGCTTCGGACGTTCGTGAAGACATCAACGGCAACGATGCAGCGACCACTGGCGCGGCTTACCGTACCCGCAGCAGCAAGAAAGGCTACTGGTTCGTTGCCCAACAGCAACTCACCACGCATAACGGCGATGCTTCCCGCGGCCTGAACATCGCGGCCAACGCCACCTTCCACGACAAGGAAACCAACCTGGTCGACAACTATCAGTCGATCATGCTGGTGTACAAAGGGCCATTCGACGCGCGTCCAAAAGATGACGTTGGTATCGGTGTCGCTCGCCTGCACGTCAACGATGACGTGAAGAAGAACTCTGAGTTGCTCAACGCCGCCAATGGCGTGAGTGACTACGATAACCCGCTGTACACGCCGATCCGTGAGACTGAATACAACGTCGAACTCAACTACGGTTTCCACGTCACCAACTGGCTGACCGTGCGTCCAAACCTGCAATACGTCGTGCAGCCTGGCGGCGTGGATAAAGTCGACAACGCGTTGGTAGCCGGCCTGAAAATTCAGTCTACGTTCTAACGTTGTTGCGATAAGCTCCTTCTCTCTGTGCGCATTTTGCGGGTAGCCATGGCTACCCGCTTTTTTTGGGCAGCACTGTGAAGACATTCAGGACTGTGGCACATGCATGAGCAACCGCTGCAACGCTTTTTCAAATCCCTGCGCGAGCGTCCGGTGTTCGCCTGGGAACGCTTCCAGATGCGTGACGTGTTGGTGATCGACCATCCGCTGTGCCAGGCGGTGTTCAGCCGCCAGGGCGCGCAATTGCTGCACTTTCAGCCTACCGGTCAAAAGCCTTGGCTGTGGTGTGCAGCCAAGTGGCCGCAAGTCGGCGCCATCCGGGGCGGCATACCGGTGTGCTGGCCGTGGTATGGCCGTCACCCGAGCGAAAATGCCTGGCCCTCTCATGGCTGGGCGCGGCTGATCGACTGGAAACTGCTCGACAGCAGCACCGACGACGACGGCGTACGCCTGCACTGGCAACTGCAGCTGTGCGACTGGCAAGTCGACCTGCACGCGCACCTGGGCGAAACCCTGGAATTGCGCTTGAGTACCGAGCATCAGGACGAGCTGCCGTGCCAATTGAGCCACGCTTTGCATGCCTACTGGCGTATTGGTCACGTTGATGAGGTAGCGCTGTCTGGACTTGAGGGCGCGCAAGGCTACGACCAGCTCAATCGCCAGGTTTGCCAGCAGGAAGGCGAGCTACGCGTGGAAGGTGGTTGTCAGCGGGTGTTCCAGCATGACGGTGAATTGCAGCTCAAGGACCATGCCTGGCAGCGTGAGCTGTGTATCGATACGGGCGACAGCGCCGACACCGTGGTGTGGCATCCGGGCAGCCGGCCGCTGTTGGGCGTGAGCTTCAACGAGGCATCGGGGTTTGTGTGCGTGGAGTCGGCGATGGCTGCGGCCAGCTTGGCGCCGGGGGAGCGGGCGCATTTGAGTTTGCAGGCCAGGGCTGGAATTTAGCGGGATGTTTAGGGCCTCTTCGCGAGCAAGCCCGCTCCCACATTTGACCGAGTTCCAGCATGAGAATGCGGTCGAATGTGGGAGCGGGCTTGCTCGCGAAGAGGCCAGTTTTACTGGTAGAGATTCCAGCCTTAGTTGAACTCATCCCCCACCGGATACCGGCTGTCATTCAAGCTCTCTTTGATCTTGCGCAAATGCGGCTGGAAATCCACGCCACGGCGCAAGGTCATGCCGGTCGCCAACACATCCAGCACCGTCAGTTGGATGATCCGCGAGGTCATTGGCATGTAGATATCAGTGTCTTCCGGCAACGGAATGTTCAGGCTCACCGTACTGGCCTTGGCCAGCGGTGAGTTCTCGGCGGTCACGCCCAGCACGGATGCGCCGTTTTCCCGCGCGATGCGCGCCACTTCCACCAGCTCACGGGTGCGCCCGGTGTAGGAAATGATCACGAACAACTCGCCCGTGTGCGCCACCGAGGCGATCATGCGCTGCATCAGTACATCGGCATGCGCCGTCACTGCCAGGTTGAAGCGGAAGAACTTGTGCAGCGCATCCATCGCCACAGGGGCCGAGGCGCCCAGGCCGAAGAAGTGGATCTGCCGCGCCTGGATCAACAGGTCCACGGCTTTGCTGATCAAGTTCGGGTCCAGCGCCTGGCAGGCACTGTCCAGGGACGCGATGGCACTGCCAAAGATCTTCTGCGTGTAAGCCTCCGGGTTATCATCGGCCTCCACGGCACGGCTGACATACGCGGCACCACTGGCCAGGCTTTGTGCCAACTGCAATTTCAGCTCAGGGTAACCGCTCACGCCGAACGAACGGCAGAAACGGTTGACCGTCGGTTCACTGACCGAGGCAGCCTGGGCGAGGGCGGCGATAGAGAAGCGGGTCGCCTGCTGCGGGTTGAGCAGGATGACCTCGGCGACTTTTTTCTCGGCCTTGTTCAATTCTTCGAGGCGGTTCCGGATCTGTTCCAGAAGATTTCGCACGCGGTCCATTCAGTCTTTCCTTCGGGCGACGATGCAAATAAAAAGGTGGCAACCAATCGACGAGTGGCCTTTTGCGGTGGCCTATCCTACTGAGGGTAGCTGAACACCACCACTCGCAATGCGTATTTCGGGAAAATGTTGTGGTTATTACTACATTTTTCCTTGAGTGATGCCTTGAAAAAAGGTATTTGTAGCTTAACTTGATAAAAGAACAAACATCATGCCTTCGATAACCGTAGAACCCTGCACCTTTGCCCTGTTTGGCGCCTTGGGTGATCTGGCGCTGCGCAAGTTATTTCCTGCCCTCTATCAACTTGATGGCGCCGGGCTGCTGCACGACGATACGCGCATCCTGGCCCTGGCCCGTGAAGCCGGTTCCGAGCAACAGCACCTGGCCCATATCGAACACGCGCTGCGCGAGTTCGTCGGCAAGGAGCTGGACGAAGCCATTGCCCAGCGTTTCCTGGCACGCCTCACTTATGTGCACGTCGATTTCCTGAAGGCCGATGACTACGTGGCCCTGGCGGACATCGCCGGCACCGAGCAACGCCTGATTGCCTACTTCGCCACCCCGGCGGCGGTGTATGGCGCGATCTGCGAGAACCTGTCCAAGGTCGGCCTGGCGGAAAACACCCGCGTGGTGCTGGAAAAACCCATCGGTTCGGACCTGGAGTCCTCGCGCAAGGTCAACGACGCCGTGGCGCAGTTTTTCCCGGAAAACCGCACCTACCGCATCGACCACTACCTGGGTAAAGAGACGGTCCAGAACCTGATCGCCCTGCGTTTCGCCAACAGCCTGTTCGAAACCCAGTGGAACCAGAACTACATCTCCCACGTGGAAATCACCGTGGCCGAGCAGGTCGGTATCGAAGGCCGTTGGGGCTACTTCGACAAGGCCGGCCAGCTGCGCGACATGATCCAGAACCACCTGCTGCAGCTGCTGTGCCTGATCGCCATGGACCCGCCGGCCGACTTGTCCGCCGACAGCATCCGCGACGAGAAGGTCAAGGTGCTCAAGGCCCTGGCGCCGATCAGTCCGGACGGCCTGACCACCCAGGTGGTGCGCGGCCAGTACATCGCAGGCTACAGCGCCGGCAAGCCGGTGCCGGGTTACCTGGAAGAAGAAAACTCCAACACCCAGAGCGACACCGAGACCTTCGTCGCCCTGCGTGCCGATATCCGCAACTGGCGTTGGGCCGGGGTGCCGTTCTACCTGCGTACCGGCAAGCGCATGCCGCAAAAGCTGTCGCAGATCGTTATCCACTTCAAGGAACCGTCCCACTACATCTTCGCCCCGGAACAGCGCCTGCAGATCAGCAACAAGCTGATCATCCGCCTGCAACCGGACGAAGGTATTTCCTTGCGCGTGATGACCAAGGAGCAGGGCCTGGACAAGGGCATGCAACTGCGCAGCGGTCCGCTGCAACTGAATTTTTCCGACACCTACCGCAGCGCCCGTATCCCGGATGCCTACGAGCGGTTGTTGCTGGAAGTGATGCGCGGCAACCAGAACCTGTTTGTTCGCAAAGATGAAATCGAAGCCGCGTGGAAGTGGTGTGACCAGTTGATCGCCGGGTGGAAGAAATCCGGTGATGCGCCCAAGCCGTACGCGGCGGGGTCCTGGGGGCCGATGAGCTCCATTGCACTGATCACGCGGGATGGGAGGTCGTGGTATGGCGATATCTGATTTGAAACTGCCCCAGGGCGTAACCCCCCACGAGTACCGCACGCCGGTGCTGTTGGCGGAAGGCCTGGCAACTGACGTGGCCGAGCAACTGCGCACGGCCATCAGCGCCCGTGGCGAGGCGACCCTGGTGGTGTCCGGTGGCCGCAGCCCGGTGGCGTTTTTCCAGCACCTGGCCAAGCAGGGCCTGGATTGGTCCAAGGTCACCATCACCCTGGCCGACGAGCGCTGGGTGCCGGTGGAGCATGCCGACAGCAATGCCGGTTTGCTCAAGCAGCATCTGCTGCAAGGTCCGGCGGCCAAGGCCAAGTTCTTGAGCCTGTACAGCGCCGCGGCCAACCTTGAAGACGCTGCCGAGCAGGCCGATCGCCTGCTGGGCGAATTGCCAGCCATTGATGTGCTGGTGCTGGGCATGGGCGATGACGGCCACACCGCGTCGCTGTTCCCCAACAGCCCGAACCTCGCCGAAGCACTGAAGGCCGACGGTACCCGCCGTTGCTGGCCGATGCTGGCGCCGACCGTGCCGCACCAACGCCTGACCATGAGTCGCGCATTGCTGGCGACGGCGAACTACACCGTGCTGTCGATCTCCGGCAGTTCGAAATTGACCACCTTGAGCGCTGCGCTGGCCAGTGACGACGTCGCTGCCATGCCGATTCGCGCGTTTCTGCAACCTACATTAGAGATTTACTGGTGCCCATGAGCCAAGGATCAGCCGCTATGAAAAGCCCTCAACCGACCGTGCCCATGGCGGATAAAGTTGCCTTGATCGACAGCCTCTGCGCCAAGGCGCGGATCCTGCCGGTGATCACCATCGCCCGCGAACAGGACATCCTGCCGTTGGCCGATGCCCTGGCAGCCGGTGGTTTGACCGCATTGGAAGTGACCCTGCGTTCCGAGTTCGGCCTCAAGGCCATTCAGGTCCTGCGCGAGCAACGCCCTGAACTGTGCACCGGTGCCGGCACCGTGCTCGACCGTCACATGCTTGAAGCCGCCGAAGTCGCTGGCTCGCAGTTCATCGTCACTCCAGGCATCACCCGCGACCTGCTGGAAGCCTCGGTACACAGCCCGATCCCGCTGCTGCCGGGCATCAGCAATGCCTCGGGCATCATGGAGGGTTATGGCCTGGGCTATCGCCGCTTCAAACTGTTCCCGGCCGAAGTCAGCGGCGGCGTGGCCGCGATCAAGGCCCTGGGCGGCCCGTTCGGCGAAGTGAAATTCTGCCCGACCGGCGGCGTCGGCCCGGCCAACATCAAAAACTACATGGCGTTGAAAAACGTGATGTGTGTGGGCGGTAGCTGGATGCTCGACCCTGAGTGGGTCAAGAACGGCGACTGGGCCCGCATCCAGGAAGTCACCGCCGAGGCGCTGGCGCTGCTGGATTGATCTGATTTACCGAATCGTTGTTGCTGTGCTTAACGGCATTTTTGCGGTGCACTTGGTCGGTGTACCGCTTTTTTTTGCCTGTTGAAAACGCGCCTAGCCGACGCTCAACTCGGTGATGGCTTTAACCAGCACGGCTATCTCCTCTGCCTGCGTCACCAACCCCGGCGTCACCCGAATGCAGGTGCCAAACGACGCACCCACACGCGTCGTGGTGAACAGGTTGTAGTCCTTGAGCAAACGCTCCGTCATCACCTGCTGATCCTTCCCAATGAACTTGAACGCCGTAATCGCGCAATACAAGCGTGGATCATCCGGCGTCAGCACCTCGATCCCCGGCAGTGCCCGTACCTGGCTGACCCACAAGTCCCGCAAGTAATTCACTCGCGCGCCCTTGGCCGCCGCGCCGCCCAGTTGCCGGTGTTCTTCAAGCACCAGCGGCAAGGTCATCAGCGCCGGGAAATTCGGCGTGCTGTAGGGCGTACGTGCGCGAACGTCGGTGGCGGGGTAGTGGAATTCGCCCATGTCCGGGTCGATGTCGGCCAGGCGCTCCGGAGCGATGTACAGGAAACCCAAGGTCAGCGGGGCGCCAATCCACTTGTGCAGGTTGAAGCCGGCAAACTGGATACCCAGTTCGGCCAGGTTGAATTCGATCTGGCCCAGGGCATGGGCGCCATCGAGGATCACATCGATACCCTGCTCGCGCGCCGCCTGGGCAATCGCGGCCACGGGCATGACCAGCCCGGTGCGGTGGGTCACGTGGGTCAGTGCCATCAGCTTCAAGCGCGGGTACTGCACGAATGCATCGCGATACGTCTGCACCAGGCTGTCGAAACTCGCCGGGTGCGTGTGGGACAGTTCGATGACTTCCACGCCGCGATAGCCCGCCAGCCAGCGCATGGCGCCTTTCACCGTGTCGTACTCAAGGTCGCTGATCAGCACTTGGTCGCCCGGTTGCAGACGGTTGTAGTTGCGGATCAGCGATTGCAGGGCTTCGGTGGCATTGCGGGTGAAGGCGATGGCGGCGGGGTCGGCATCGATCAGCCCGGCCAGTTGGCGGAGGATCGCCTCGTTTTCACCGCGCTCGAATTGCTGGCGTACATGCAGCGAGTTGCTGCGGTTGATAAACGCCACGTGTTCCAGGTACTGCGCCTGTACCGCTTGGCTCATGCGGCCGAAGTAACCGTTCTCCAGGTTGATCGGGCCGGGCTCCAGCACATAGCGCTGGGCGATGGCGTGCCAGTGGTTTTCGTTGTCTGCATTCCTTGGCATGGCATGACTCTTTAATGTCGAGGGGCGGGTTTACCGTGTTTGGCGCGCAGCGGTTCGAGCAATTCAGACAAGCCGTTGCTGTCGATCTCCTGCATCAGGGCCAGCAGACCCCCTAGCTCTCCATGGGGGAATCCTTCGCGGGCGAACCAGTTCAGGTACGGGCCGGGCAGGTCAGCGATGATGCGTCCCTTGTATTTGCCGAAGGGCATTTCGCGGGTGATCAGCAGTTCGAGTTTTTCGGGATTCATGAAGGCTCAGGTGTGTGTATCGAGACTTTGGAAAATACAGGCATTCTGCATGAAGGCCAAATGACAGATCATGCAAATAACGTACATACAGATGGTTCAATTTATCGTAACTAATTGAAATTAAAGGATAAGTTGTTTTGTTAAAACCTGGCACGGGCGCTGCAACCATTAAGACAACCTTCTAACCCGTACAAGGAATTGAAAAATGACTGACATCAATAAAGAATCGATCTCCGTACTGAACGACCTGATCGAGACCAGCATCGACGGCCAAAAGGGTTTCAAGGAGTGCGCTGAAGACATCAAGCACCCAGAACTCAAAGCCCTGTTTGCCAAGCGTTCTGCCGACTGCGCCACCGCCGCCGCTGAACTGAAAACCGCCGTACGTGCCTTGGGCGGTGATCCGGAAGATTCCGGCAGCGTGGCCGGTGCACTGCATCGCGGCTGGGTCGACGTCAAGTCGATGCTAACCGGCAAGGATGAAGAAGCGGTGCTGAACGAAGCCGAGCGCGGTGAAGACCACGCCCTGAAGGCTTATAAAGATGCGATCGAGAAGATCAACAAGCACAACCTGCTGGGCATTCGTGACCTGGTTGAGCGTCAGTACCACGGTGTACAACGCAACCACGACCAAGTGAAAGCCCTGCGTAACCAGGCTCGCGCTCAGTCTTGAGTCGTCGCTGAATAGAAAAAGCCCCGCCGATGCGGGGCTTTTTTATGCGCCAGGATCAGCCAATGCTGATCGGCGGCAACTCGGTCAAGGTCACGACTTGCTGCTTACGCGGCGCCAGGATCTCCGCTTCGCCGTCCACTACCAGTTCATCACGCTGGTTGAACACACGGGTGGCGATGCGCACGCGGAATTTCGGCAGCTTCTCGAGGATTTCCAGGCGCACGGTCAGGGTGTCGCCAATCTTCACCGGCTTCTGGAAGCTCATTTGCTGGCCGATGTAGATGGTGCCCGGCCCAGGCAATTCGCAGGCCACGGCCGCGCTGATCAGGGCGCCGCTGAACATGCCATGGGCGATACGCTCCTTGAACATGGTCGCCTTGGCGTACTCGGCGTCCAGGTGCACCGGGTTGTGGTCACCGGACATCGCGGCGAACAGCTGGATATCGCGCTCCTCCACCAACTTGCTGTAGCTGGCGGTCTGGCCGACTTCGAGGGCTTCGTACGGGGTGTTGGTTACCTGGGTCATCTAAAGGTGCATCCTGTGGCTAATCGGTAATTTAATTGACTGATTTTAAACGATAAATTATTCGCAGCGGGCCGGCCTGCGCAGTGTCAGCGCCTGGTCGAGCCACGCCAGCACATCCGCTGTGACAGCGTCGCGGTTGGTTTCGTTGAACACTTCATGGCGCGCCTGCGGGTAGACAGTCAGTTGCAGGTGCTGGCAGCCGGCGTCGCGCAAGGCGTCGGCCAGACTGGTGAGACGCTTGCCCTCACTCACCGGATCACATTCGCCGCCCATCACCAGGATCGGCAGGCCCGGATCGATCTGCGCGAGATTGGACGCTTTGCTGATCTGCTGCAAGCCGCCGAGCAGGTCGATCCAGAGCTGATTGGTGCAGCGGAACCCGCACAGGGGGTCGTTGATGTACTTGTCCACCTCATCCGGGTCACGGCTGAGCCAGTCGAACGCGGTGCGATTGGGTTTGAAGGCTTTGTTGAACGAGCCAAACGACAGGAATTCGATCAGCGCACTGCGCCCGCGCAAGCCCTGGCGCAGGCGCTCTATGCGTGCGATCACCCGAGCGGCGCGATAGAGCGCCACGGGTTGGAAGTTCGAGCCGCTGAGAATCGCCCCATGCAGGCTGGCGCTGTGGTGCAGCAGGTAAGCCTGGGCGATATAGCTGCCCATGCTGTGGCCCAGCAGAATGATCGGCAACCCCGGCTGCTGCTGGCCGATATGCTGGTTGAGGCTGGCCAGGTCGCCCACCACTTTGTTCCAGCCATCCGTCTCGGCGTACAGGCCCAAGGTGCCTTCGTCGGCGGTGCGGCCATGGCCACGCTGGTCCAGCGCATACAGGCCGTAGCCGGCGCCGCACAGGGCCTCGGCCAGGCGCGCATAGCGCCCACTGTGTTCGGCCATGCCGTGGGACAGCATCACCACGGCCTTGGCGGGGCCCTCGGGCATCCATTGATTGACGTACAGGCGGCTGCGGTCATTCGCGGTCAGCCAGAAGGTGCTGTGGTTCATGGCGCTTCCTTTGCTCAGGGTCGTTGCAGTGTATAGCTCATCTGTTGAGGGACTGGGTATCTGCCTACGCATCAGCAGCAAGATTCATACAATCAATGACACGATTTAGCGTATTTGCCTGTTTGGCCATAGCTGCTAACGTCCCCAAAGCTCCGCTTTTTATAGCGTCAGGAAAGCGGCCGGACACACTCAGGTAAGAGGACAAGAATAATGCAACCTGATTTCTGGAATGACAAACGCGCGGCGGGCGTTCCCAATGACATCGACCTGTCGGCCTACAAGTCGGTGATCGAGGTCTTCGAGCGTTCCTGCAAGGCTTTTGCCGACCGTCCGGCATTCAGCAACATGGGCATCACCCTGACTTACGCCGAGCTTGAGCGCCAGAGTGCGGCGTTCGCCGGCTACCTGCAACAGCACACCGACCTCAAGCCGGGCGACCGCATCGCGGTGCAGATGCCCAACGTGCTGCATTACCCGATTGCCGTGTTCGGCGCCTTGCGTGCCGGGCTAATCGTGGTCAACACCAACCCGCTGTACACCCCGCGCGAGATGCGCCACCAGTTCAAGGACGCCGGCGTGCGGGCGCTGGTCTACCTCAACCTGTTCGGCTCGCGCGTGCAGGAGGTGTGCAGCGACACCGAGATCGACTACCTGATCGAAGCCAAGATGGGCGACTTCATGCCCGCCGCCAAGGGCTGGCTGGTCAACACCCTGGTCGACAAGGTCAAGAAGATGGTCCCGGCCTACAGCCTGCCGCGCGCGGTGTCGTTCAAGCGCGCGTTACACATGGGCGCGGGCCTGGGCGTGACGCGCCACCCGGTGACCCTGGACGATATCGCCGTGCTGCAATACACCGGCGGCACCACCGGCCTGGCCAAGGGCGCGATGCTGACCCACGGCAACCTGGTGGCAAACATGCAACAGGTGCGCGCCTGTATGTCCCAGACCGGTGAGGACGGCCACCCGCTGATCAAGGAAGGGCAGGAGGTGATGATCGCGCCGCTGCCGCTGTACCACATCTATGCGTTTACGGCGAACTGCATGTGCATGATGGTCTCGGGCAATCACAACGTACTGATCACCAATCCACGGGACATCGGCGGCTTTATCAAGGAGCTGAAGAAGTGGCGTTTCACCGGGCTGCTGGGGCTCAACACGCTGTTCGTGGCGTTGATGGACCATCCTGACTTCAAGTCCCTGGATTTCTCCCACCTCAAGCTCACCAATTCCGGCGGCACCGCATTGATCAAGGCCACCGCCGAGCGTTGGGAGCAGATCACTGGTTGCGCCATCGGCGAGGGCTACGGTCTGACGGAAACCTCTCCGGTGGCCAGTACCAACCCCTACGGCAACAAATCCCGCCTGGGCACCGTGGGCATCCCGGTGCCGGCCACGGCGATGAAAGTGATCGATGACCAGGGCGTCGAGTTGCCACTGGGCGAGCGCGGCGAGTTGTGCATCAAGGGCCCGCAGGTGATGAAGGGCTACTGGCAGCAACCGGCCGCGACCGCCGAGGCGCTGGACGCCGAAGGTTGGCTCAAGACCGGTGACATTGCAGTGATCGACGAGGATGGCTTTGTGCGCATCGTCGACCGCAAGAAAGACCTGATCATTGTGTCGGGCTTCAACGTCTACCCCAACGAGATTGAAGACGTGGTGATGGCCCACCCGGCGGTGGCCAACTGCGCGGTGATCGGCGTGCCGGACGAGCGCACGGGGGAGGCGGTGAAGCTGTTTGTGGTGGCGCGGGCTGAGGGGGTGAGCCTTGAGGAGTTGAAGGCCTACTGCAAGACCAACTTCACCGGGTACAAGGTGCCCAAGCATATTGTGCTGCGCGAGTCGTTGCCGATGACGCCGGTGGGCAAGATTTTGCGCAGAGAGTTGCGCGACATCGCCTGACCTTGAATTGAAATGCAATAAAGTGTGGGAGCGGGCTTGCTGTGGTGAGCGGGCTTGCGCGCCGGACTGCGCAGCGGTCCTCATTGATTTGCGGTGAACCTGTCGGGGGACAAGCCCGCTCCCACATTCGTCTTGTGTTGCCATGAAAACCCTATTCCAGAGCGTTTTTCGTAGGCAATTAGGTGTTGTTTAAAGTGTGACCGAATATTGTAGGACAGTCGCGTTTATGACCACAGGGCCCACCTTTGGCTCTAGGCGACCTTTGGCAAAGCTGCTACTCTCGGCGCGCTTTGTGACGTCTCGGCCTGCTTGAAAGCGCCAGATTCACCTAAAAAAACATACACCAATAATAATCGCATCAAATGCGATGATGAATTCGCGTCGCTGACGTCGCTGAGGAGTGGGCTTCCATGAACGAAGACTTTTGGAAGGATAAGTACCCCGCCGGGATTGCTGCACAAATCAATCCAGACGAGTATCCGAATATTCAGGCGGTACTGAAGCAGTCCTGCCAGCGCTTCGCCAACAAACCGGCTTTCAGCAACCTGGGCAAGACCATCACCTACGGTGAGTTGTACGAATTGTCCGGCGCCTTCGCCGCGTACCTGCAACAGCACACCGACTTGAAGCCCGGCGATCGCATCGCCGTGCAACTGCCCAACGTCCTCCAGTACCCGGTTGCCGTGTTTGGCGCCATCCGTGCCGGCCTGATCGTGGTCAACACCAACCCGCTGTACACCGCGCGGGAAATGGAACACCAATTCAACGACTCCGGTGCCAAGGCCCTCGTCTGCCTGGCCAACATGGCGCACCTGGCGGAAAAGGTCGTGCCCAAGACCGCCGTCAAACACGTGATCGTCACCGAAGTCGCCGACCTGTTGCCGCCGCTCAAGCGCCTGCTGATCAACAGCGTCATCAAGTACGTGAAGAAGATGGTCCCGGCGTATCACTTGCCCCAGGCGATCAAATTCAACGACGTGCTGGCCAAGGGGCACGGCCAACCGGTCAACGACGCCAGCCCGGCCAGTGGCGATGTGGCCGTGCTGCAATACACCGGCGGCACCACCGGCGTGGCCAAGGGCGCGATGCTCACCCACCGCAACCTGGTCGCCAACATGTTGCAGTGCAAGGCACTGATGGGTTCCAACCTCAACGAAGGTTGCGAGATCCTGATCACGCCGCTGCCGCTGTATCACATCTATGCGTTCACCTTTCATTGCATGGCGATGATGCTGATCGGCAACCACAACATCCTGATCAGCAACCCGCGCGACCTGCCGGCGATGGTCAAGGAACTGTCGAAGTGGAAGTTCAGCGGCTTTGTCGGCCTGAACACCCTGTTCGTGGCGCTGTGCAACAACGAGGCGTTCCGCAAGCTGGACTTCTCCGCGCTGAAAGTCACCCTGTCCGGCGGCATGGCCTTGCAATTGGCCGCCGCCGAGCGCTGGAAGGCCGTGACCGGCTGTGGCATCTGCGAAGGCTACGGCATGACCGAAACCAGCCCGGTGGCCACGGTGAACCCGATCCAGCACATCCAGATCGGCACCATCGGCATTCCGGTGCCGTCCACCGTGTGCAAAGTCATCGCTGACGACGGCACTGAACTCGCCCTGGGTGAAACCGGCGAGCTGTGTGTGAAGGGCCCGCAAGTGATGAAGGGCTACTGGCAGCGCCAGGACGCCACCGACGAAATGCTCGACAGCGAAGGCTGGCTCAAGACCGGTGACATCGCGATCATCCAGCCCGACGGCTATATGCGCATTGTCGACCGCAAGAAGGACATGATCCTGGTCTCGGGCTTCAACGTGTACCCCAACGAGCTGGAAGATGTACTGGCAGGCCTGCCGGGCGTGTTGCAGTGTGCGGCCATCGGTGTGCCGGACGAGAAGTCCGGGGAACACATCAAGCTGTTCATTGTGGTCAAGCCGGGCGCGACCCTGACCAAGGACCAGGTGATGGAGCACATGCGCGCCAACGTCACCGCCTACAAGGTGCCCAAGGCCGTGGAATTCCGCGATGCATTGCCGACCACCAACGTGGGCAAGATCCTACGGCGTGAGTTGCGCGATGAAGAGTTGAAGAAGCTCGGTCTTAAAAAGTAACCCCATAAAAAACCCCGCAGAAGCGGGGTTTTTTATTGAAGGGGGTTACAGGGCGAAATGCGCGAAGCTCACGTTAGCACCTGTTGGCCGCACATCCTTCAAGAACGAGTCCTTGTCGGCACTCAGCTCCAGCGTGATCTCCGGCTTGCGCTTGTTCGCATTGCGCACCACCAACCCTTCGATGTGTTCACGCAAAAACGCGGTCGGCACCTTCAAGTGCAGCAACTGGTCAGTCTCGGCGTTGTGCATCAACAGATGGATCCACTCGTACTGGCCCACGGCAATACGGCCCACCGGCAGGTCGAACCACCAGATGTTGCGTTTGCGGTCCAGGTCGGTGAAGTGGCAGTTGTTGACGCCGAGTACGGCACCGCCCAGTTCGGTGTTTCGGCGGGCGATAGCCTGTGCTTTATTGAGTTTCATAACCTTCCTACGGATCTGTTATTCAGCAGTTGAGCCTGAATGTGCCGGGCATTCTCAGGGGTTGGCGGCAAAACATAAAGCCAAAACTGCGACCGGCGATGAAATGCGTGGGCAAAAATAATTGAAACTCTGCCGAACGGCCTCGGGTCAATCTTTAGGTAATGACCAAAACCCTTGATTGTTCTTTCGGAGAGATACCATGAGCAGCACATCTGACAAGGTTAAAGGCGTGGCAAACGAGGCGGTCGGCAATATCAAGCAAGGTGTCGGTAAAGTCACCGGCAACGACAAACTGCGCGCTGAAGGTGTGGTTCAGGAAAAGAAAGGCGAAGTGCAGAAAGCGGTTGGCGACACCAAGGACGCTGTGAAAAAAGCGACCAAGTAAGCGCGTTTTCAAGCAGTCCAAACGGCCATCCACGGATGGCCGTTTTTATGTCACATGCTGTGATTAAAGTTTCGAAATTGTTTCAAGGTCGCCAAATAGGCTACCTTGATGTAGAAAACGGCCCCTGAGTCGCCCACGAACTCAACCTTTTTGCGGCGAAAGGAGACGCTATGATTTTTCCGGTTCTCGATGGGCTCAAGCTGCACAAAGTGCTGCTGCGCACCGTCAAGGAATTCGTCGATGACGAAATGCCTACCTACGCCTCGGCACTGGCCTACCAGATGCTGTTCTCGCTGTTTCCCTTCCTGCTGTTCCTGATTGCCCTGATCGGTTTCCTGCATTTGCCGGACTTCTTCACCTGGCTGCGTCTGCAGTCGGAACTGGTGTTGCCGCCCCAGGCCCTGGAGCAGGTCAACCCGGTGATCGACCAGTTGCAGCAATCCAAAGGTGGCCTGCTCTCGGTAGGTATCGTGATCGCGCTGTGGACGGCCTCGGCCGGCGTGCGCCTGATGATGAGCGCGATGAACGCCGCTTATGACGTGGTTGAAGGCCGGCCGATCTGGAAGCGCTTCCCGCTGTCGATTTTCTACACCGTTGGCATCGCCGGCATGTTGCTGGCCGCCGCTGCACTGATGGTGCTGGGCCCGCAAGTGATGGAATGGCTGGCCGGTCAGATCGGCATGCAGGAATTCGTGGTGACCTTGTGGACCATCCTGCGCTGGCCGTTGATCGTGATTCTGCTGATGTTTGCCGTGGCCCTCATGTATTACGTGATGCCCGACGTCGAGCAGAAATTCCGCTTCATCACCCCAGGCTCAGTGCTGGCGGTGGTGGTCTGGATCGTCGCGTCACTGGGTTTTGGCTACTACGTCAAAACCTTTGCCGACTACAACGCCATGTATGGCAGTATCGGCGCGATCATCGTGTTGCTCCTGTACTTCTACATTTCCGCCGCCGTGCTGTTGCTGGGCGCGGAGATGAACGCGGTGATCGAGCACATGTCCGCCGAGGGCAAGGATCCGGGTGAAAAAGAGTTCGATGAACCCGGCCACACCGATGAAAAACAGCACGTCTCAGGCCTCGGCCGGGACCACTCCAAGCCCACTGCCGATGAAGTCTGAGCGATGATCCGTGAAATTCTGAAAATGGGCGACGAGCGCCTGCTGCGCATCGCGCCTCCGGTCCCGCCGGAAATGTTCGACAGCCCCGAGCTGTGGCAATTGATCGATGACATGTTCCAGACCATGGAACACGTGGGCGGCGTCGGCCTGGCCGCGCCGCAGATCGGTGTCGACCTGCAATTGGTGATCTTCGGCTTCGAGGCCAGCGAACGCTACCCGGACGCGCCGCCGGTGCCGCAGACGATTTTGATCAACCCACTGATCACACCACTGAGCCCGGTGCTGGAAGAGGGCTATGAAGGCTGCCTGTCCGTGCCGGGTTTGCGGGGCGCGGTGGATCGTTACCAACAGATTCGTTATGAGGGTTTTGACCCAAAGGGCGAGCCGATTGTGCGCATCGCCGAGGGCTTTCATGCGCGGGTGGTGCAGCATGAGTGCGATCACCTGATCGGCCGGTTGTATCCGTCGCGGATTACCGACTTCACCAAGTTCGGCTTTATCGAAGTGATGTTCCCGGACATGGATCCCACGGCTGACGACTGATCCTGCAGCTGAATGTGAGGCTGCTTGTTGTGGTGAGCGGGCTTGCCCGCTCACCACAACAAGCCCGCTCACTACAGAAAGCGATACTCCAATGTTTTTAGCGGGTGGGTTTGACGAACCGCAACGTCATCCGATCCGACTCCCCAATCGCCACATACTTCGCCTTATCCTGCTCGCCCAATCTCAGCGTCGGCGGTAACGTCCACACGCCTGCCGGGTAATCCTTGGTGTCCTTCGGATTGGCATTCACCTCGCTCTGTCCCGCCAGCTTGAACCCGGCATCGGAGGCCAGCTTCACCACCTGTGCGGTGGTCAGATAGCCGCTGTCCTTGATCGCTTCCTGATCCGCCCCATCCTTGGCCCGGTGATCTTCCACGCCCAGCACGCCGCCCGGTTTCAGTACCTTGTAGAACGCACTGAACGTGGCCGGCGCAGTGCCTGCCTCGACCCAGTTATGCACATTGCGGAAGGTCAGCACCGCATCCGCTGACGCCGGCTTGCCGAACACCGGCGCCTTGGGATCGAACTCGACCACCTCGGCCTTGGCGTAGCGAGCTGGATCAGCCGCGAATTTCTTTTTCAGGTTCTCTTCGGACGTACGCGCGTAGGCGCTGCTGCTCGCCGCCTGCACGGCGGCGATGTAATGCCCATGATCCTTGAGCAACGGCGCCAGCAGTTCGCTGTACCAGCCGCCACCGGGGGTGATTTCGATCACCGTCTGCTTGGCGCCCAGGCCAAAGAATTCCAAGGTCTGTTGCGGGTGACGATAACTGTCGCGGGCGCTGTTGGCCGATTCGCGCCAACTGCCGGCGAGCGCGCTCTGGTACTGCTGGGCGGTAATGGGCGCGTCGGCTGCCTGGCTCAAGAGCGGAACGAGCAGGGCGGTGAGGGAGAGAGCTGCAAGCGTCGTTTTCATGATCATCCTGTAAAGGGCCACTGTGCCGCCGAGGCTAGCATGGGGCCTGCAGGCGCCGATCACACATTATCTGCGGTCGACCTTACCAAACGATCTAAGCCCATCGCGATCATGGGTTTGTTGCGCTTGTAGCGTACCCAGCGTTCGCTGAGGGATTGCGGCAGCACGGTGTCCTGGGTGAAGCCCATCCGTTGATACAACCCTTCCAGGTCTGGATGACACAACAACCACAGGGTGCCGTCGACATCGGCAACCGCGGCCTCGATCACCCGCGCCGCCAGCCCTTGGCCGCGATAGGCCGGGTCAACGAACACCCCGGTCAACCATTGCCCTCCCACCACCGGCGTCAGGCACAACCCGGCGACGATCTCTGCGTCGCGCGCCACCCACAAACGCCCACCCTTGAGCGCCTTCATCGACGAGTTGTGGTTGCGGTAAAACTTGTTTAGCAGCGGCCACAGCGGCTCTGCCAGCGGTTCGATGTGCAATGGGGGCATGGTGTTCAGGCAGCGTTATTCAGGGCCTTGGATTATAAGCGCCTTCTGCCGGGCAATAGGTGGTATACCCAGTGCTACATCCCCTGTCAGTGGAGCAAGCATCATGGCCAAAGGTATGGATTCAAAGAAAGCCGCGAAGAAAAAACCGGCAAAGACCGCCGATGAAAAACGCGCAGACAAAAAGGCCAAGAAGTCTGAAACCGGCCTTTTCGGTCACTGAGTTACAAGCTTAGAACCAAACGATCTGCAAGATTTTCCCGCCTCATTGCACAGAGCAGGAAACACCTGCTCTGAGCGGCTGATGGCCAACTACCTTGATCTGACCCAACGCCGGGAAATCGAAGCCCTGGCCAGCACCTTTATCGCAAGAACCGAATGGCCGACATGGCTGCTGCTGATCGGCGTGTACGCCGGTTGGTTTGCCGTGATCCTGGGCAGCCATTGGCTGGGCCTGGGGTTGAGCCTCTTGCTGCTGATTCCAATCGTGACGCTGTGGCTGTCGGTGCAACACGAATTGCTCCACGGCCATCCCACCCGTTCGTTGCTGCTCAATAAACTGCTCGGCTACGCGCCCTTTGCGGTGTGGTACCCGTACACGCTGTACCGCGACAGTCACTTGCTGCACCACAACGACGAAGACCTGACCCTGCCGGGCATCGACCCGGAAAGCCGGTACCTCAACCAGCAGCAATGGGACAACAGTTCGCTGTTCGAGCGTGGCGTGCATTGGCTGACCAAGACGGTACTGGGCCGCTTTGTGTTGGCCGCCCCCTTGGCAATCGCCCGTTTGGCCCGTCACGAATATCGGCGCCTGCCCCAAGTGTGGCCGATGTGGCTGGCCCATGGCGCCGTCACCGTGTTGATGCTGAGTTTCATCGCCCATTACAGCGCGCTCTCGGTGTGGCATTACCTGCTGCTGGTCAGCGTGCCGGCCTTGTCCCTGGCGTCGATCCGTTCCTACTATGAGCACCGCCCGCACCCGCAGCCGGAGCAACGCACCGTGCTCAACGAAGCGTCCTGGCCGTGGACCTGGCTGTTCCTCAACAACAACCTGCACCTGGTGCACCACGACCTGCCGAAACTGCCCTGGTACTTGCTGCCCACGGTCTACCGTGCCCGCCGCGAACAATGGGTGGCGCGCAGCGGCGGCTTCCTGGTGCAGGGCTACGGCCAGTTGATCAGCCGCCACGGCCTCAAGGCCATCGACAGCCCCCGGCACCCTTTTGCGTGAGAGATGACCATGAGTGACCACTACGCCGAGCTGCTGATGTACGTCGCGCCCGAGCCGATCGAGCAGGCCAACCAGCAGTGGATTGCGCGCATCCTCGACCACCTGAACCTGGGGCGGCGCAATGCCGATCACCTCGACCTGCACGGTCTGTGGCTCGCGCCTGAATTAATGGTGACCCAGACCTGCGGTTATCCATTGATGACCCAGCTGCGCGGCCAGGTCCGTGTCATCGGCCGCCCATGCTACGAGTTGCCCCATAGCAGCCAAGGCGAACATTGCAGCCTGTTGCTGACTCGCGATGACAACCCACGCCGCACCTTGGCGGATTTCTACAACAGCCGTGGCGTGATCAACGGCCACGATTCCAACAGCGGCATGAACCTGCTGCGCGAACGCCTGGCACCCTTGCAACGCGACGGGCGCTTCTTCGCCAACGTCGCCATCAGCGGTGCCCACCGCGAGAGCCTGCGTTGGCTGCGCGAAGACCGCGCCGACCTGGCGGCCATCGACAGCGTCACCTACGACTACCTCGCCCGTTTCGCGCCGCAGGAAGTGGCGGGGCTGCGCATCGTCACGCGCAGCGCACCGAGCCCGACCTTGCCCTATATCGGTCCAGTGGGCTTGAGCGATGAACAGGTCGTTCAGATCCGTCAGGCCATGAACCAGGCACTGCGGGATTTACCGCAGGTGGCCGAGACATTGGGCCTGCAAGCCGTACTGCCCGCCAGCGAAGACGACTACCAAGTGCTATTGGGCTATGAGCAACAGGCCGCAAGCGCTGGTTATCCAGTGTTTCAATAAGGTTATATAAAAATACCTTTTAAATATTATTAAAGAATAAGCAGCCTTGCTAGGATCGCTCCACCGGAACGCCGGACATAACGCGCAACCTACTCAGATGGAGCCACTATGTCCGGCGCCGACACTTCTCACAGCGATTACGTGGGCGGATTGTTCCGCAGTCATTACGACTGGCTGTGCAGCCGTTTGCACCGCCACCTCGATTCACGTGCCCACGCCGAAGACATCGCCGCCGACACCTTCGTCCAGCTGCTGAGTGCGCCGGGGGTGATGCCCATTCGCCAGCCGCGTGCGCTGCTCACCACCATCGCCCAGCGGCTGATGTATCAACTGTGGCGCCGGCGTGATCTGGAACGGGCCTACCTCGACGCTCTCGATAACGACGAAACCTCCACCGCGCCGTCTCCCGAAGAGCTGGCGCAAATGCTCGAAGCCCTGCAAGCCATCGATCAGTTACTCGACGGCTTGCCGGCCAAGGTCAAGGCGACCTTTTTGCTCTCGCAACTCAATGGCCTGACCTACCCGGAAATCGCCAGCGAACTGAGGATTTCCCAGCGCTCGGTCAGCGACTACATGACCCGTGCCTTCAACCGCTGCCTGCGGCTTTGCCTGGAATGAGCGACGAGCTGATCGACAGCGCCACGCGCTGGTACGTGCTGTTGCGCTCCGGCCAAGCTTCGACGGGCGACTGGCAGCGCTATGAACAATGGCGCGCCGCCGACCCGCGTCATGACGCCCTGTGCCGACAGTTGGAAACCCGCTTGGGCGTGTTCCAGGTTCCCCAGGCGCAAGGGGTGAGTGGCAAGGTGTTGCAACAGGCACTGGAGGCGCCGTCCAGTCGACGGCAGGTGTTGCAGGTCGCGCTGGCCGGTGCTGGTGTGGCAGTTGGCGCGGCCTTGCTGGCCAAGCCGCTGGGCTTGCCATTGACTGAACTGACGGCGGATATCCGCACTGGCACCGGCGAGCGCCGCACCGTCGCGTTGGGCGATGGCAGCGAATTGCTGCTCAACGCACAAAGCGCGGCCGACATCCAGTTTGATCCGCAACGCCGGCTGATACGCCTGCGCGAGGGCGAGTTGCTGGCCAAGGTCGCCAGCGACCGCATCCGACCGTTTTTGATCCAGACCGACCAGGCGCGTCTGCGCGCCTACGGCAACCGTTTCCTAGTGCGTGAACGGCAAGGGCAGGGCCAGGTGGTTGCCCTCAACGGCGCAGTGGAAATTGACGGCCAGCACGGCGAACGCCTGCAACTCGCCGCCGGCCATGAAGTGAATTACGACCGTGCCGGATTCGGCCCGGTGCAGGCCAGTTCCTCCGGGGCCACGGCCTGGGTCGACGGCTTCCTGCAAGTGCGCGACCGCCCGCTGGCCGAAGTCATCGACGCACTGCGGCCTTATCACAATGGCGTGCTGCGTCTGGACCCTGCGGTGGCGGGCCTGCGCGTCAGCGGCTTGTACCGGTTGGACAACCCCCAGCAAATCCTCGACACCCTGGCGCGCACCTTGCCGATCCACATCACCCGCCGCAGCGGTTTTTGGGTGACCGTCAATGCCGCGTGATGCCCTCTGTGGCGAGGGAGCTTGCTCCCGCTGGGGTGCGCAGCAGCACCAAAACCTGGGAGCGCTTCGCACTCCAGCGCGAGCAAGCTCGCTCACCACAAAGTGCTCGTTCACTTTGGAACAGGCCAGTTCTAAGAACATAACCAAACGATCTGCAAGTTTTCCTCCCGCCGTCCCACATCACTCCCGTAAGCGCTGCGGGGAGCAGCGCCGTCGAGTTTCCTTGGGGGGAGCCAAAGTGAATCAGTTCAACCGTGTGCCGCTTCGAACCTTTGCCCTGGTGCCGTTCGCCAGCCTGTTGTTGTCGTTTGCCGCGAGTGCCGAAGAGGTGCGCCAGGTCTATCACATCGCACCTGGCCCGTTGGATGAAGTGCTGCTGAACATCAGCCGCCAAAGCGGCCAGGTGATCTCGTTTACGCCGCAGTTGGGTAACTATTCCTCGGCCAGTGTGGACGGTTCTCTGTCGGCGCAACAGGCGGTGGACGCCGCGCTCAAGGGCACCGGCCTGCAAGTCCAGGTGAGCCCGGACGGCGCGTTCATCATCAAGGAGGGCGCGAGCAAAAACGCGACCAGCAACGTCAACGCGCAAACCCGTGCAGCGCAAGCGCCGACCCTGGACCGCGTGGTCGCCATTGGCACCCGGCGCAGTGACGCCACCGCCTTGACCAGCGCCGCGCCGGTGGATGTGATCAACGCCGAAGAACTCAAGCAGACCGGTGCCACCAGCCTCAACCAGGCACTGTTCCAACTGCTGCCGTCGTTCAACTTCCCGCAAAACCAGAGCGCCACCCGTGGCCAGAACCCCAAGGGCGCGTCCCTGCGTGGCCTGGCGCCGGACCAGACGCTGGTGCTGATCAACGGCAAGCGCCGCCATGCCTCGGCGGTGGTGAACATCTCCGGTGGCGTGCCGTTCATTGGCGCGCAGCCGGTGGACCTGGACATGATCCCCATCAGCAGCATCGACCACGTCGAAGTGCTGCGCGATGGCGCCTCGGCGCAATACGGCTCGGATGCGGTGGCGGGCGTGGTCAACATCGTGCTCAAAGAGCGTGACAGCGGCGGCCAGGTCAACACCCAACTGGGCAAATACGCCCAGGGCGACGGCTTCAGCAAAACCACCGACGGCTGGTACGGCCTGGGCTTGCCGGGGGATGGCTTCCTTACCCTGAGCTTCAACACCCTCAACAACAAACCCACCGACATTGGCGACCAATACGTCGCCGACGGCCAGTTGCAAGACCCGCGCTGGGGCGGTGCCGGGCGCGATAAATTCAACCTGGCGGCGAACGCCGAAGTCGGCCTGAGCGACCAGTGGCGCCTCTACAGTTTCGCCACCTTTGGCCAGGACAAATCGGTAAACAACACGCCGCCGTTGCTGGCGAATAATCCGAACAACGTGCCGGGCATTTACCCCAACGGCACCATTCCCAAATACCGCTACCGCTATGAAGACGGCGCACTCACCGTCGGCACCCGCTATGAAGACGACACGCTTGGCCGCTTTGACCTCAGCGCCACCTACGGTCGCGACAAGCACGATGAACTGGCCTTTAACACCGTCAACCCCAGCTACGGCCTGAACAGCCCGACCAAATTCGACGTGGCGACGCTGGTCAACGAGCAGACCAACCTCGGCCTGGATTACGCCAAGGACCTGGACGTCAACTGGTCGAGCCATCCGCTGACCGTCTCGGCGGGCATTGCCTACCGCCATGAGCAGTATCGTCTGGAGGAGGGCGACTACGAGTCCTACTCCTTTGGCGGCATCAACGGTGTGCAGGTCGGCGCGGTGCAAGCCTCCGGTCTCACACCAGACGACGCCGGCACCTACAAGCGGGATGTCGGCGGCGTTTACTTTGGTCTTGAGCACCAGCTCACCGACAAATTCCAGGTCGGCCTGGCCGGACGTACCGAGCACTACTCGGACTTCGGTTCGGCCACCACCGGCAAGCTCTCGGCGCGGTATGACTTCACGCCGCAGGTGGGCTTGCGCGCCACGGTGAACAACTCCTTCCGTGCGCCGACCCTGGGCCAGATCGGCACGTCGTGGACCACCACCACCAACGTCGACATCAACGGCAACCCGGTGCTGACGCGCATGTTGCCCGCCGACAACCCGGCCGCCCGTGCGCTGGGCGCCGAGCCGCTCAAACCGGAAAAATCCACCAACTACTCCTTGGGCCTGGTGTTGCGCCCGGTCGAAAACGCTTCATTGACCATCGACGCCTACCAGATCTCGATTCGTGATCGCCTGCTCTACAGCGGCGGTATTTCCGGGCCACGTGCCGAACAGATCCTGCAGCAAGCCGGGTTTGGCCAGTACACCTGGGCGCAGTTCATGACCAACGCGGCCAACACCCGTACCCGTGGCGTCGACATCGTCGGCAAGTACAACCTGGACCTGGCGCAGTACGGCGCGTTGAGCCTGTCGGCCGGCTACACCAAGGCGCGCACCACGATCGAAAAGGTCCACGAGAACCCCAACGGCTTCGACATCCTCACCCGCGAAGCCCGTGGCTTTCTGGAGCACGGCTACCCCGAAGACAAGCTGGTGCTCGGCGCTACCCACCGCATCGGCGCATGGACCATCGCCCTCAGCGAAACCCGCTACGGCGAATACCGCAAATACGCCGCCAGCGAAGCCAACGCCCAGTACGACCAGACCTTCGGCGCGCAGTGGAACACCGACCTGGACGTGAACTACGCCTTCACCAAACAACTGCGTTTGTCAGTCGGCGCCAACAACTTGTTCGACAGCAAGCCCGACGACTTCAACACGCGCCTGCGCCAGACCCCGGGCCAGCAGTACAGCTACCTGTCGCCGTCGGCGCCGGAAGGGGCGTTTTACTACACGCGGCTCAGTTATGACTTTTAACGAACATCACCGCACAACTATGAGGTTGCCGATGAAGCATCTGAAAAAACTCCTGGGCGGTGGTCTGCTGGCCCTGAGCCTGCTGACCCCAGCCGCCCACGCCGCCGAAGCCGTCAAACCCATTCACTTCGGTGACATCACTTGGGAAAGCGGCAGCCTGATCACCGAAGTGCTGCGCCTGATCGTCGAGAAGGGTTATGGCTTGCCCACCGACACCTTGCCCGGCAGCACCGTGAGCCTGGAAGCCGCCCTGGCCAAGGACGATATCCAGGTGATCGGTGAAGAGTGGGCCGGGCGCAGTCCGGCGTGGGTCAAGGCGGAAAATGAAGGCAAGGTGTTCGGCCTCGGTGACACGGTCAAGGGCGCCACCGAAGGCTGGTGGGTGCCGGAGTTCGTGATCAAGGGCGATGCCGCGCGCGGTATCAAGCCGCTGGCGCCGGACTTGAAGTCGGTGGCCGACCTGCCGCGCTACAAAGACGTGTTCCGCGACCCCGAAGACCCGAGCCGCGGGCGCTTCCTCAACAGCCCCACCGGCTGGACCTCGGAGATCGTCAACAGCCAGAAACTCAAGGCTTACAAACTCACCGACAGCTTCGTCAACTTCCGCACCGGCTCTGGCGCGGCGCTGGATGCCGAAGTGGCGTCGTCGATCCGTCGTGGTAAACCCGTGTTGTTCTACTACTGGTCGCCGACGCCGCTGTTGGGGCGGTTCAAGCTGGTCAAGCTGGAAGAGCCGCCGTTCAACGCCGAAGCCTGGAAGACCCTGTCCGACGCGAAAAACCCCAACCCCATTGGCACCCGCTCGATGCCGGCGCGCCTGGCGATTGGTGTGTCGGCACCGTTCAAGGCGCAGTACCCGCAACTGGTGAGCGTGTTTGAAAAGGTCGACCTGCCGATTGATCTGCTTAACGGTATCCTCGGGGAAATGAGCGAGAAACGCACGCCGCCCCGCCAAGTGGCTGAAGCCTTCCTCAAAGACCATCCAGACGTCTGGCAACAATGGGTGCCGGCGGATGTGGCGGCCAAGCTGAAGGGGGCGCTCTGATGCTTAAAATCTTCGCTGCTGCGGTACTTTCGCTGGTCGCCGGTCTGGTGCTGGCGGCCGAACCTGCCACGTTACGCATCGGTTACCAGAAAAGTTCGGTGAGCATGGTATTGGCCCGTGAGCACAAACTCTTCGAGGACGCGTTGCCCGGCACCCAGGTGCAGTGGATCGAATTCCTCGGCGGCCCGCCGCTGATCGAGGCGCTGAACGGCGGCAGCCTGGACATCGGCAATATCGGTGACATCCCGCCGATCTTCGCCCAGGCCGCAGGCATCGATTTGCAGTATTTCGCCGTCGAACCCAACGAGGGCAAGACCGAAGCAGTGTTGGTGCCCAAAGCCAGCAGCGTGCAGAGCGTGGCCGAACTCAAGGGCAAGCGCGTGGCGCTGCTCAAGGGCTCCAGCGCCCACAACCTGTTCCTGAAAAGCCTGCTGCGCGCCGGTTTGCAATGGAAGGACGTGAACGTGGTGTACCTGTCGCCGTCCGATGGCCGCGCTGCGTTCGAGCAAGGCAAAGTCGACGCGTGGGTGGTGTGGGACCCTTACTACTCCGCGGCCGTGGTCGACGGTTCCGCCCGCGTGTTGGGCGACGGCCAGGGCCTCAATCCGGCGGGCAGTTTCTTCGTGGTCAGCAGCCCATTTGCCAAGCAATATCCGCAGTCCATTGGTGCGATCATCAAGACGTTGGCCAAGGCGCAGCGCCTGTCCCTCGACCAGCCCAAAGAAAGCATCGCGCTGATGGCCAAGACCCTGGGCCTGCAACCGGCCGTGGTCAAAAGCTACTTCGAACACCGCTCGCCCGCGCCCATTCGCCCGTTGGAAGCGGTTGACGTCGGCAACCAGCAACGCACCGCCGACCTGTTCTTTGCCAACGGCCTGATCCCGAAAAAGGTTGATGTGCAGCAAGCTGTCTTCAAGGCGCCATGACCATGCAACCGATCTACATCGACTTTCTCAACGGCCTGGACATCGACGAACTGGGCCTTACCAACGACGAGATCCTCACCGCCATCGAAGCCAGCCTGGCGATCCAGGGCCGTGGCGAGGCGGTGATCGAGCCGCGTACCCACCTGATTCCCGGCGGTGAGATCAACGGCCACTTCAACGTATTGCGCGGTGTACTCGGCGGCGATATTGGCTATGCGGGCGTCAAAGTGGTGGGGGATTTTGTCGACAACTACCGCAAGGGCTTGCCCTCGGAATTGGCCATCCTCAACCTGCTGGACCCGGCCACCGGGATTCCCAAGGCGATCCTGGATGCCTCGGCGATCACCGATATGCGCACCGGTGCGATTACGGCCATCGGCGCCAAATACCTGGCCCGGCCCGACAGCAAAGTGCTGGCGCACATTGGCGCGCGTGGCACGGCGTATTGGAACGTGCGCTTGCTGGATCACCTGTTCGACTTCGATGAAATCCGCGTGCACTCACGTCGCAGCGAAAGCCGCGAAGCCTTCGCTGAGCGCCTGCGCAAGGACCTGGGCAAACCGGTGATCGTTACCGACGATTGGGAGTCCACTGTGCGTGGCGCCGACATCGTGGTCGAGGCGTCGAGGCTGGATCAGCCCGAGCCCTTGTTGCGCACCGGGTGGATCAAACCCGGCGCCTTTGTGGTGCCCTACGGCACCATGAGCGCGGTGGAATTGTCGCTTACCGAGATCATGAGCAAGTTGGTCGTGGATGATTGGGGCCAGTGCAAAGGCGGGCTTTTTGGCGCGCTACGTGCCCATGTCGACGCTGGCAAACTCAGTGCCGAAACCCTGCATGCCGAGCTGGGCCAGATCGTGGCCGGCTTGAAAACCGGCCGGGAAACCGCCGAGGAAACCATCCTGTTCTGGCACCGTGGCCTGAGTCTCAGTGACATCGCGCTGGGCCATGCACTGCTGGAAAAAGCCAAGCGCCTGGGGATTGGCCAGCGGCTGCGCTGGGCATGATTCACTTCGATCCCAAAGGTTTAGCCCTGGCAGATTTGCTGGCGATTGCCCGGCAGGATGTATCTGCGGATTTCTCTGTGCAGGCCCGTCAGCGCATCGATGAAGGCCACCAGTTGTTGGTGAAACTGGCGGCTGAAGGCACGCCGATTT
Organism: Pseudomonas sp. IPO3749; assembly: GCF_013386605.1. Taxonomy (NCBI): domain Bacteria; kingdom Pseudomonadati; phylum Pseudomonadota; class Gammaproteobacteria; order Pseudomonadales; family Pseudomonadaceae; genus Pseudomonas; species Pseudomonas sp. IPO3749. Next base: position 172,828 of record NZ_JACARN010000019.1, read on the forward strand.
ACGGCGTAAATACCGGCCTCGGTGCTGCGGTGGACACGCCGGTGGCGCCCGTGCAGGCGAGTATTCCGTTGGGGCGCGCGGTGGGTGTCGCACGCTTGGCCAATCGCCAGGAGCTGCGCGCCATCACTGCTGCGCGCCTGGCGGGATTGGCTCAGGGGCGTTCGGGTATTTCAGCGCAAGCTGCGCAGGCGTTGCTGGATTTACTTAACTCCGGTGCCGAACCGCAAGTGCCGTTACTCGGCTCGTTGGGCGAGAGTGACCTGGCGCCGTTAGCACACTTGAGCCTGGCGCTTTCGGTGCCTTTGACCGGCAAGGATGGATTAGCGCTGGTCTCGGCGAATGCCGCCAGTGTCGGGCTCGGCGCATTGCTGGTCGCCGAGGCACAGCAAGTGTTGGCAGCGGTGCTGGCGGCGCTGGCGTTATCGTGCGAGGGCTATCGGGCCAACCTTAGTCCGTTCCAGCCATGGGCTTCGCGCCTGCGGCCGGCACCGGGGCAAACCGAGCAGTCGGCGGCGTTGTTGCAGTTGCTGGCGGGTGGTGAGTTGGCGGACAACCCACGCCGCTTGCAGGACCCCTTGAGCTTTCGCTGTGCCACGGTGGTCCAGGGTGCGGCGCAGCAGGCGTTGCGACAGCTGCATGAGCTGGTCGAACTGGAACTGCGTAGCGGTGCGGATAACCCGGCGTTGATCAGCGAAGAGGCGTTGGTGTTGGCCACGGCAAATTTCGACAGCACGCATTTGGCGCTGGCGGCTGAAGGCCTGGGCCTGGCGCTCAATCGAGTGGCCGCATGCAGCGCCGAGCGGATTGCCAAGTTGCTATCGCCGGCTTCGAGTGATCTGCCGCGCTTCCTCATCACTCAGCCCGGCCACGTCGGCATGGCCGCCTTGCAGCGCACCAGTTCGGCGTTGGTCGCGGAAATCGGTCACTTGGCCAATCCACTGCCGGCGGTGAGCGTGCCGGTGGCGGACCGTGTTGAAGACTATGCGGGCCAGGCGCTGGCCGTGGTCGACAAGACCCGTCGCTTGACCGAGCGGGTGTTGTGGCTGGCCAGTATCGAACTGATCGTTGCCGCGCAGGCGGTGGACCTGCGCGGTGAGCTGCGCTTGGGGTACGGTACACGGCAGGTCCATGCAGCCGTGCGCAGCCAGGTGGCCCATCTGGATCAGGATCGCTCAGGCTCGGTGGATGTGCTGGCGTTGAGTGCTTTTATCACCCAGACCGGGTTTGACGGGTGACCTTGCATAGCGCCAAGCCCTGTCTATGCTGATCCAGAACCGTTGATGACGCTTGGCATATAAAGCGATTCGGATGGTTGTTCCCATAAAGATCTGCCAGCAACATTCAATCCGTGAATGGAATGCGCCTCCCCAGGCGCGGGTAATTGAAGGGTGATCCGAACATGTTCAACCGCCATCACAAATCCGACCTGCAAGAAATCGAACGTTTCTCCTGCGCCCTCACCGAATCCAATGCCAAACTGGCCGCCATCAGCCGTTCCATGGCCATGATCGAGTTCGACCCGAGTGGCGTGATCCTCGACGCCAACGACAACTTCTGCAAAACCATGGGCTACAGCGCCGAGGAAATACGCGGCAAACATCACCGACTCTTTTGCGAAGAGGCCTACACCCATACCGACGCCTACGCCAAGCTATGGCGCGACCTGGCGCGGGGTGAGGCCCTCAGTGGCACCTTCATGCGCTTGAACAAGCACGGCCAGGAAGTGTGGCTGGAAGCCAGCTACATGCCGGTGCTGGACAAGGACAATCACGTTCAAAGCGTGATCAAAGTCGCGTCGGACATTACCGCGCGGGTCCACCACGAACATGAAAACCAGAGCTTGATCGACGCCATCGGCCGGTCCATGGCGGTGATCGAATTCACCCCGCAGGGCCAGATCCTCAACGCCAACGAAAACTTCCTGAAGACCGTGCAGTACTCCCTGGATGAAATCGTCGGCCAGCACCACAGCCTGTTTTGCCACCGCAACGAAGTGGAATCGCCGGCCTACAAAGCGTTCTGGGCGTCGCTCAACCGTGGCGAATACCACTCGCACCGCTTCGAGCGCAAAAACAAGTACGGCAAGACCCTGTTCCTGGAAGCGTCCTACAACCCGATCTTCGACACCAATGGGCGCCTGTACAAAGTGGTGAAGTTCGCCAGCGACATCACTGACCAGGTCACCACCCTGCGTAACGCCGCCGACTCGGCCCACGCCACCTCGGTGCAAAACGACGCCTGCGCCCGCAAGGGCTCGGAAGTGGTGCAGCAAACCGTGCAGATCATCGAGGAGATTTCCCACGACCTGAACCAAGCGGCGCAGAGCATCGATGCGGTCAGCAAACAATCGGACATCATTGGCGCCATCGTGCAGACCATCCGCAGCATTGCCGAGCAGACCAATATGCTCGCGCTCAACGCCGCGATCGAAGCGGCACGGGCCGGTGAGCATGGGCGCGGCTTTGCGGTGGTGGCGGACGAGGTGCGCAGCTTGGCGGCGCGAACCAGCCAGGCGACGGTGGAAATCGTCGATGTGGTGCGCAAAAACCACGACCTGTCGCTGAGCGCGGTGTCGAGCATGCAGTCGAGCTTGAGCCGCACGGGCTTGGGGGTGGAATTGGCGAATGAAGCGGGGCAGGTGATCCTGGAGATTCAGGAAGGGTCACGGCATGTGGTGGATGCGATCGGGCAGTTCAATTCGACGTTGCAACTGCAATAAACGCATTCTCAGCTTGATAACCCGATCACTGTGGGAGCTGGCTTGCCTGCGAAAGCATCACCTCGGTACATCAGAAACACCGAGTGATCCGCATCGCAGGCAAGCCAGCTCCCACACAAGTGCGGCTTAGATCGCAGCCAGGGTCTCTTTCACCGCCTGCGCCTGCGGGTCAACGGTCTTCGCCGCTACCTGCTGCTCTTGTTGCTGCTTCAGGCGTTCGGCCACTTGCTTGGAAATCGCATCCTGCTTTTCCTGGGACATGTTCTGCACGTCCGCCTCGGTCAAACCTTGTTCCTTGAGCAATTGCTCACGGATGCGCTCGGCCGGGGATTTGCTCATGTAATCAGTGAACTCAGAGCGCGCGGTGCTGGCGGTCGAACCGGTTTTCGGTACATCTGGTGTTGCGGTAGAGGCAGTGACGGCCTCTGTGGAGGTCTGCAACTGCACGCGGGTCTTGGCGAAGGCCTCATCGATGCGGTCGTTGGCCTTGTCCAGTTCCTTCTGCGCGGCCGGCACGGTCACGCTTTGTTGCGCGGCTTGCAAGGCACCGCTGTACAGCGCGCTGGCAGCGGCGTTGGCGGGGTCCATGTCGGGCCGTTTGAGTTGTTGAACGGTCGACACGGCTAAGGTGTTGTTGTTAACCAGCATGATCGGTCACCTGGGGAAATGTTCGGTGCCACAGGTGGAGCAAATAGCGTGCCGGGTGTGAACGCTAGGGAATTTGGGGCCTGGCCAAGCTGCTATGGCAAGAGTTGTCCTGCTGCCGGCCATTTCTTGCCGGTTGCTGGCAGTTTGAAAGCCCCTGTAGGCCTGCTTATTATTTCAAAGGCCGATACCCACTAACTGCATCTCCCCTGCATTGACTTCCAACAACTCACCCCCTGCACCTCTGGCTCTTATGTGTAACCTGGCATGGACTTTTCCAGTGCTGGTATCGAATTCATAAAATGTAATTTCTCCGGACTCAGCTTGAAACTTGAGGGGGGTAGGGTCGGTGGTGTACTTCAAATCGCAAGTGGCAGTCACCTGTCCGTCGGGGTTGCGGATGGGGTATTTGTCTCGGTTTCCTGTAATTCCAAGTGGAAGGTGGAGCTCAAAGAAGACGACATTGGAGCCTCGCTGAGTGGCGTCCAAAATATAGTAGAAGGCTGTTTTTCTTAAGCGGATTTCATCGGCTCTGAATTCAAGAGTCACACTGCCTCTGACGAGTTGTGCTGTAAACGTTCCGTTGGTGGGGTTTTTGTCGTCGCGTTCAACTTTGGAATTTGTCATGACGTTATCCTGATGTGTTCGCTAAGGGACTTCTAGAGCTGTCCTAGCTCTGCTCAAAATCTGATGCCTATAGCGACTTCAAGTCTACTGTCAGAAATAACAGTCACGACAAATGGCAGCGTTGCTGTCAGTGGGCGATGTTTTCCAGCGCCAGGTTCCGCGTACGCGGCCCGAACCAACTGATGGTGATCATCACGATCAACATGCTGCTGGCAATGAATGCCAACACCCCCGGTGTGCCCAGGTGTTCAAGGATGAAGCCGATCAACAAACTGCTGAACACCGTGGACAAGCGGCTGAACGAGTAACAGAAGCCTACCGCCCGTGCGCGGATATTGGTGGGGAACAATTCACTTTGGTACGAGTGATAACTGAAGCTCAGCCAAGCGTTGCAGAAGGTGATCATCACCCCACAGATCACCAGCCCCACCGCCGTGGTTTGCAGGGCGAACAGGCTGCCGAAGACCATCGCGCCCAACGCCGAGCCGACGATCTGCCATTTGTTTTCAAAACGGTTGGCCACCTTCAAGAACAACAACGGCCCCAGCGGGTAGGCGAGGGTGATGATGAAGGCGTAGAGCAAGCTGTGGGTCACGCTGACGCCCTGGCCCGACAGCAACGCTGGCAGCCAGTTACCAAAACCGAAGAAGCCGATGGCCTGGAACACATGAAACACGATCAGCATCAAGGCGCGGCGGCGGTAAGGCGGTTGCCAGATATCGGCAAAGCGGCCATCACCCTGCACGCTGACGGCTTCGGGCTCGGGTTCATCCAAGGGTTTGCCATGATCCTTCTGGCAGCGCGCTTCAAGGTTGTCCATGATCACACCGGCTTCTTCGAAACGCCCTTTTTGTGCAAGCCAACGCGGCGACTCTGGTAAACGCTTGCGCAATTGCCAGATAAACAGCGCAAACACGGCGCTCGACAACACCACCCAACGCCAGCCGGACACGCCGAACGGCGCCTGTGGCACCAGCCACCACGACATCAACGCCACCGACGGCACTGACAGGAACTGGATAAAAAACGCAAAGGCAAACGCCGAACTGCGCATGCGCTTGGGCACCAGTTCCGAGAGGTAGGCGTCGATGGTTACCAGTTCAATGCCCAGGCCAATGCCGACCAGGAAACGCATGCAAATGATGCCCACGGCGGAGGTCTGGATGCCCATCAATACCGTGGCGACGGTGTACCAGATCAACGCAAAGGTGAAGATCGCCCGCCGCCCGAAACGGTCGGCGATAGGGCTGAGCAGGCTGGCGCCGAGGAACAGGCCGAGGAAGGTTGCCGAGGCAAAGGCGGCCTGGTCCGAGAAACCGAATACGCCTTCGCTGCCGGTGTGGAAAATCCCGTCACTGATCAGGCCGGGGCTGATGTAGGCGGTCTGGAACAGGTCGTACAGCTCGAAAAAGCCGCCGATGGACAGCAACGCCACCAGGCGCCAGACCGTGGCGACGGCAGGCAGGCGATCGATGCGTGCGCTGATATGGGCGGCGCGGATCGGATCGATGCCGTCAATGCTAGAGAGTGCGGGCATGGGGAAACTCAATAAGTGATCGGAATCTCGAATGTCTGAAACGCATCATCCTGGGGATGGTAACCCAGCACCCGCGTGGTTTCGCTCAGGTCCAGGCGCTTGAAGCGATTATTGGAAATGCCATGGGCGATCAGGTGCTTCACGCCCTCGGCTTCCACCGAGCGTTGCAGCAACTGCACCGCGTCACGCGGGCTGAGCCAGGCGCTGAGGTCGCGGGCGTTATTGAGGTCGTGGGTTTCGGGGAATTCGAAGGCGCCGATGCGCAGGGCAATGGTCGACAACGCGGTTTTCGCGGCGTAGTAGCCACACAGCGCCTCGCCGTAGCATTTACTCACGCCGTACAGGTTGGCGGGCATCACCGGCATGCCGGGCGTGATCTGGCGGTCTACCGGGTAGCCTTCGATGGTTTGCGCGCTGCTGGCGAACACCAGGCGCTTGACCCCGGCGGCCACGGCGGCTTCGAACAGGTACGTGGTGGCGAGGATGTTATTGGGCAGCAATTCATCGAACGACGCGCTGGCGTGGGGGATGCCCGATAGGTGCACGATCACGTCGATACCGTCGAGCAAGGCCGCCAGGCTGGATTTGTCGCTGAGATCGGCGTGCACGAAGCGGTGCTCGCCCAGGTCGAAATCCGGCGCGATGCGGTCGGTGAGGGTAAAGCGGTAACGGTCTTTGGAGGCGTCGAAAAACGTCTTGCCGATTCTGCCGCAGGCGCCGGTGAGCAGTACGTTGAGTCCTTTCACGCTGTAGTCCTTGTTTTAGTTATGGCCGTCGAGGGCAAAGGTTTTGAAACCGGGGCGCTGGCTGAGGCGCTGGTAATACGCCTCCACCGCCGGGTAGGGCGGATGCTCCAGCGGCGCGTTGCGCCAGCGGTGTACCGAGAGGCCGACGAGGATGTCGGCCAGGGTGAATTCATCGCCGGTGACGTAGGCGCCGGTCTTGAGCAACTGTTGTTCCAGCAGGCCCATCTTGTCGTTCCAGGCCTGCACGCCGGCCTGGATGCGCTGTGGGTCCTGGTAGTCCGGGTTCTGGCGCACCAGCGCATGGAACGCGTAGCCCCAGGACGGGTTGAGCTCGGTCGCTTGCCAGTCCATCCATTGCTCCACCCGGGCGCGTGGCGCGGGTTCGGCGGGGAGCAGGTCGTGGCGTTGGTAAAGGCTGACGAGGTAACGGCAGATGGTGTTGGACTCGCACAACACGCCGTGGTCATCGATCAGCACCGGGACCTGGGCGTTGGGGTTCAGGGCGAGGAATTCCGGGGATTGGGTGGGGGTGTAGCCGATGCCCCAGTCTTCGCGCACGTAGTCAATGCCGAGCTCCTGGCAGGTCCAGAGCACTTTGCGCACGTTGATGGAGGACGTGCGACCCAAGATTTTCAGTGAGTGTCCCATGGTGCTTCCCTGGCAGTGGAGAGCAACCAATCTAGCAGGGTCAGGTACTCTCCCGCACCTGCAACTCAAACCCCATGTCCACCACCGGCTTGGCGATCTTGTTACCCGCCATGATCGTCAACAGATGCTCCGCCGCACGCCGCCCAATCGCTTCACGCGGGGTGCTGATGCTGCTCAGGCGCGGCACCATGAAGGACGAGGCGGGCAGGTCGTTGAAACCCAGCACGGCCACGCGCTCTGGTACTTTGATGCCATGGCGCATGGCTTCCAGCAAGGCGCCCTGGGCCAGGTCGTCGTTGCCGAAGAAGATGGCGTCCACGTCGGGATGGGCGGCCAGCAGTTGCAGGAAGAGTTCGCCGCCCAGGCCCACGGAGGAGGGGCGCGGCGTCAGCAATTCCAGTGCCGGGTCGTACAGGCCAGCCTGTTGCAGCGCGCGACGGAACCCTTCGCCACGCAGCAATGTGCGTTGGTCCAGTTGCGCGCCGATATATGCCAGGCGCTTGTACCCACGGGACAACAGATGGGCCGCCGCCGTTTCGCCCGCGCTCAATTGCGAGAACCCTACGCAGTTCACCCCGGCGTTCGGGTCCAAATCCATCATATAGACGCAGGGCACATTGCTGGCCTCGACCATCCGTCGGGCGCTTTCGGTGCGATCAAACCCGGTCAGCAGCAAACCCCGTGGCTGGTAGGCCATGTAGTTGCGCAGCAGGTTTTCTTCTTCATCACGGGAATAGTGGGAGTTGCCGATCAGCACTTCAAAGCCCTTGGGCCGCAGCACCTGGTGGATGGCTTCGAGGGTTTCGATAAACAGCAGGTTGGACAACGATGGCACCAACACCACCACCGAATGGCTCTGGGCCGAGGCCAGGGCGCGGGCGGCGGGGTTGACCACGTAGTTGAGTTCGGCGGCGGCCTGCTGCACTTTTTCCACCAGTTCGGTGGCCACGGTGCTGATACCGCGCAGGGCGCGGGAGGCGGTAATCGGGCTGACGCCGGCCAGGCGGGCGACTTCGTTAAGGGTCGGGCGACCCGTGGTGCGCAATTTTTTATCGTTCTTGGAGGTCATCAGGCGGCTTGCCAAACAAAAATCGAGGCACTAAGGTAGCGCTGTCTCCAAAAGGCTGCAAATTCTTGAACTTTGGGTTGCCTGATCCGGTTCAAATGATTGGAGCGGATGCACGCGTCACTCCATAAAAATGACAAGACGGCGCGGGAAAAGCCTGTTTTTGCACTAGCCTTACAGCGTGCAAAGGTAGCGCTATCTGCGTCCTGAGGTGTTTCATGAGTCAACCTGTTACCGCCCTGGTCATCATGGGTGTTTCCGGCTGTGGCAAGTCCAGCGTCAGCGAGGCCCTGTGCCGCCTGAACGGTGCCACCGCCATTGAAGGCGACAGCTTTCACCCTGCCGCCAACATCGAAAAGATGAGCGCCGGCCACCCCCTCAACGACGACGACCGCGCCGGCTGGCTCGACATCCTCTGCGATGAACTGCGCCGTTCGCTCAAAGCGGGCGAGCATCCCGTGCTCACCTGTTCCGCCCTGAAAAAGAAATACCGCGACCACCTGCGCGAAGCCGCGCCGGGCCTGGGTTTTGTCTTTTTGGAGCTGACCCGCGCCGTGGCCGCCGACCGCGTGTCCCATCGCCCAGGGCATTTCATGCCGGCCAGCCTCATCGACAGCCAGTTCGCCACCCTTGAATCGCCCAAAGGCGAACCGCTGACCCTGGCCCTCAACGCCAGCGAAGACAGCGTCGAGGAACTGGCCGAGCAGACCAACGCCTGGTGGCTGCAACACGGCTTTGAACCTACTCATTAATTTTTTGCCGGAAAAGATAGCGCTATCCCCGGCAGGAAATTCAACACCCGCTTTAATAACAACAACAAACAGGAGAGACCCCCCATGTTTGGCATGTCCCACGAGTCCTACCTGCTGCTTGATGCAGTGGTCACAATCATTGGGTTGATCGTTCTGATCACCAAGTTCAAGGTGCACCCGTTCATTGCGCTGATCATCGCGGCCGGCTTCCTCGGCCTGACCTCGGGCATGCCCGTGGACAAGATCATCAAGGCGTTCCAGGACGGTTTTGGCGGGGTGCTCGGCTTTGTCGGCATCATCCTCGCGCTGGGCACGATGCTCGGCAAGATGATGGCCGAATCCGGCGGTGCCGATCAGATCGCACAGACCCTGATCCGCGCCTTCGGCAAAGAGAAGGTCCAGTGGGCCATGATGTTCGCCGCGTTCCTGGTGGGCATCCCGCTGTTCTTCGAGATCGGCTTTGTGCTGCTGATCCCGCTGGTGTTTATCGTGGCACGTCGTACCGGCGTGTCGCTGATCAAGATCGGCATTCCGCTGCTTGCCGGTCTCTCGGCGGTACACGGCCTGGTGCCACCGCATCCGGGCCCGCTGCTGGCCATCGGCGTGTTTGGCGCGGATATCGGCAAGACCATCCTCTACGGCCTGATCGTCGCACTGCCGACCGCCATCATCGCCGGCCCGATCTTCGGTACGTTCATCGCCAAGTACATCCCGGGCAACCCGTCCCAGGAACTGGTCGATCAACTGGCCCGCGAGTCGGAACACAAGAACCTGCCGAGCTTCAGCATCACCCTGATTACCGTGCTGTTGCCGGTGTTCCTGATGCTGCTCAAAACCTTCGCAGATATCGGCTTGCCGGACGGCCACATCGTGCGCAACTGGATGGACATGATCGGTCACCCGATCTCCGCCCTGTTGCTGGCGTTGCTGCTGTCGCTGTACACCTTTGGCCATCGCCAAGGCATCCACTCCAAGCAGATCCTCAAACTGCTCGACGCCAGCCTGGCGCCGACCGCTGCGATCATCCTGATCATCGGTGCCGGCGGTGGCTTCAAGCAGATGCTGGTCACCAGCGGCGTGGGCGACGTGATCGGCCATATGGCGGTGAACGCGCAGATCAACCCGATCCTGCTGGCGTGGCTGGTGGCGGCGGTGATTCGCGTGGCAACCGGTTCGGCCACGGTGGCGACCATTACCGGCGCTGGCATTGTGGTGCCCGTGGTGGGGATGATTCCGGGGGTTAACCGTGAGCTGCTGGTGTTGGCGACGGGCGCGGGTTCGTTGATCCTGTCTCACGTCAACGATGCGGGGTTCTGGCTGGTGAAGCAGTACTTCAATATGACGGTAGCCGAGACGTTCAAGACGTGGACGGCAATGGAGACGATTCTGTCCGTCGTGGCGTTGATCTTCATCATGCTGTTGTCGTTGGTTGTGTAACCGACACACTACAAAGCCAGGGTGCAAACCCAATCCAAATGTGGGAGCGAGCAAGCCCGCTCCCACAGTTTTAACCATATTCCGGCAGTTGGATTGGGTCAGGCTTTAGTGACCAATCCATCCGCCCTGAACATCCCACGAATCCCTCGCACCGCCTGCCGAATCCGGTCCTGGTTCTCGATCAGCGCAAAGCGCACGTGATCATCGCCATACTCGCCAAACCCAATCCCCGGCGACACACACACCTTGGCCTCCAGCAGCAGCTTCTTGGCAAATTCCAGCGAGCCCATGGCGGCATATTGCTCGGGAATCTTCGCCCACACGTACATCGACGCCTTCGGATTTTCCACCATCCAGCCCAGTTCATGCAGGCCCTTGACCAGCACATTGCGGCGTTGGCGGTACTGCTCGGCGATGTCTTTCACGCACTGCTGGTCACCTTCCAGTGCTGCAATGGCCGCGACTTGCAGCGGGGTGAAGGTGCCGTAGTCGTGGTAACTCTTGATGCGCGCCAGGGCGTTGACCAGTTCCGGGTTGCCGACCATGAAACCGATGCGCCAGCCAGCCATGTTGTAGCTCTTGGACAGGGTGAAAAACTCCACTGCAATGTCCTTGGCGCCCGGCACTTGCATGATCGACGGGGCTTTCCAGCCGTCGTAGACGATGTCGGCGTATGCCAGGTCGTGGATCACCAGCACGTCGTATTGCTTGGCCAGGGCGATCACACGTTCGAAGAAGTCCAGTTCCACGCACTGCGCGGTCGGGTTGGACGGAAAGCCGAGGATCATCATCTTCGGCTTGGGGATCGAGCCGCGAATCGCCCGTTCCAGCTCCGCGAAGAAGTCCACGCCCGGCACCAGCGGCACCGAACGCACTTGCGCGCCGGCAATCACCGCACCGTAGATGTGGATCGGGTAGCTCGGGTTGGGCACCAGCACGGTGTCGCCCTGGTCCAGGGTGGCCAGCATCAAGTGCGCCAGGCCTTCCTTGGAACCGATGGTCACGATGGCTTCGGACTCAGGGTCGATGTCCACTTCATAGCGATCCTTGTACCAGCGCGAAATCGCCCGGCGCAGGCGCGGAATGCCTTTGGACGTCGAATAACCGTGGGTGTCTTCACGCTGGGCCACTTGCACGAGTTTTTCGACAATGTGCGGCGGCGTGGCGCCGTCAGGGTTGCCCATGCTCAAGTCGATGATATCTTCGCCGCGCCGACGCGCAGCCATCTTCAGCTCAGCCGTGATGTTGAAAACGTAAGGGGGGAGTCGATCTATGCGCGCAAAGCGGCGCGGCGAACCTTGGTCGGCCATTGTTGCCTCGAGAGTACGTAAGCGCCCGGAACCGTCCGAGCGACGTCGGCCACTGCGGTGGCCTGCGGGGCAGACAATACGGTCGATGATGGCCGGTTGTCCAGATGCGTAGGAAAATTTTCTGCATGGAGCCCAATGCGGATATGCCCCTATACTCGATGCGGGTTTGTTCCCTTATAAGAAGGAGACTGTTCGTATGGATCAGCAGACAAAACAACCGTTAGAGCCACGCATGGAAGCCGGTAAAGCCCTGGTGATCGCCGGGGTGCAAGGGCGTTATTCGAAGGCCACCGTGGGGGATATCCCCAAACTGTGGGAGTTGTTCGACACCTGCATCAAGGACATCAAGAAGCGTGTGGGCGGTGTGACCTATGGCGTTTGCCACAACCCCAAGCACGGCGAGTTCGACTACATGGCCGGTGTCGAAGTCCCGAGCAAAGCCGATGTGCCAGGCAACTTCGAAGTCATCGAAATCCCACCGCTCAACTACGCCGTGTTCCCGCATTACGGACCGGTGCAGGCGCTTGAGCAAACCTACGAGCGCATCATGTTCGAATGGCTGCCGCATTCGGGGTACAAGGTGATGGGCGCGGATTTCGAACGGTACAGCGCGGATTTTGATGCGCGCAAGGGCACCGGGACGGTGGAGATCTGGTTGCCGGTGGGGCAGAAAGCCTGACAGGCACAGGGGCCGGTAGACTGGCCCCTGTCAGCTTTGGGTTGGGCAGCTAGTCGCTCAGCGAACGCGCGATATATGACCCGCCGGACACGTATCCCGAAGTTTGTAATTTATCGTTAGGTTGCACCAGTTCTAGCTGGGTGACGTAGGCACTTAGAGGACGGCCTTGCGGATCTCTATAGGCTTCTGCAACGCCATCAACGCCGAAGGTGTTGTCCCACAGCCCTGTCAACGTATGCCTGATCAGGTTGACAAAACGTCCTTTTGCCTCTGCACGAGCCAGTGCAACCATTTTTCCATCGCTTTGGAATACCACGTCCGTATAGGAGCCCAAACCAGTATCTGTGATAAGCAGGTTGCCCTGATGGAAGTCTTGGCTGGGTGTGCCATTGGGCTGAAGCTTTGTAATGAAATTTCGCTCTTGGGGTGAGTAACGATCGGTACCCACGACGCCAATGCTGCCTTGTGGGCCGGAGGCCATGTCAGAAATCGCAAGGTTGTCCTGGGCCAGGACCACTTCACCGTTGTTACCAAACCCCGAGTCAGGATTGCCGTTGGCGTCAAAGCCCAAAGCCAGCGTTTGATTTCCTCTATAGCCGCCTACCACGAACCCTTGCGAGGTTAGGATCAATGACGTGAGGATTGTGCCGTTCAAAGTGATGGGGCCTTGCTGGCCGAAGTTGATGATCGTGCCGTCGCTGTCCAATTGAAAGATGAAGCTGTTTGACAGGTTCCGGAAGGCGACCAGGATTTTCCCGTCTGGTTGGACAGCCAGGCCGCTTCTGGGTAAGAGTCCTGGGTAGATGCGGGTGTTGAGTGAGCGTGTGCCGCCGTCGCCAAAGCTGGAGTCGGTTGTGCCGTCAACATTGAAACGAACCGCCATCGCAATCTGAGCACTCCCCAATGCAAACAGCAGCAGCGGCCGGCCGTCGGGTTGGATGACCAAGTTGAATAACTCGACGAAGTCCGTTGCTGGAATGAATACGGGTTGATAGTTCGGGTCGACCTCACCTTCGGCTGTATGTTTGAACACTGCGATGTAAGGTGCGTTTTCAAAATAACAGACGCCTACCGTGATCACTGAACCATTGGCCAGAGATCTAGAAATACCCGAAATCTGCGAAAAAAACGTCTCGCCTGTCTTAGGCGTGGTGTTACCGAAGCTCAGATCCTTGCTGCCTGCGGTGTTGGTGTTGGTGCCTGAACGCCTTGTAGGAATGCTCATTGGCCTGCTCCTTGGGAGAGAATAGAGGTATCCATACCTGCTTGCTGACTGCTCAATGCGACGACGATGGAACGCCATTGAACGACAGATTCTCTCTCATGCGCAGCTGTCAGATCTGACAGTAGACAGTCTACGGATTATTCGCTTGTTTGATTGCTAAAGGCTTAGCCACTCTTTGGATGACCAAACACCCACCTCAACCTGCGCTCATACCCAATCCGCCCCTTATACGCC